>CAJUHN010000232.1 GCA_910585935.1 uncultured Lachnospiraceae bacterium
ATCAGAAGTACAAACATCAGAAGTACAAACATCAGAAGTACAAACATCAGAAACACAAACATCAGAAACAGAATCCACCACACAAGCACAGCCAGAGGAAACATCTGTAGAAGAAGAAAATTCAAAGATAGTATACTTAACATTTGACGATGGACCGAGTTCTAATACTAATGCTATTTTAGATATCCTAAAAGAGTATAACGTAAAAGCAACTTTTTTTGTAAATGGAAAGACAGATGAAATTTCAAAAGAGGGATATAAAAGGATTGTGGAAGAGGGGCATACTCTCGCTATGCACTCCTATACCCATGTATATAAAGAGGTATATGCATCAAAAGAAGCTTTTTTAGAAGATGTATATCGCCTGCAGAATTATTTATTTGATTTAACAGGAACAAAACCAATTTATTATCGTTTTCCGGGCGGCAGCAGCAATACGATAAGTGAGATGGACATGCAAATATTTATTCAAGCATTACATGAAGAAGGAATGGAATATTTTGATTGGAATGTAGCAAATGGAGATGGTGGAAATAAAGAGCTAACAACCGATCAGATTTTAACCAATGTTTGGAATGATATACCAAAATATGAACATTCCATGATTTTGATGCATGATTCTGTACAAAAAGGATTTACTATAGAAGCTCTTCCAGAGATGATAAAACAGTTACAAGAAGCAGGTTATACCATATTGCCGATAGATGATACTACTCCATTAATACAACATATAAGAGATAATAGTATAGAGAATAATTCACAGTGACAGATGAAAAAATTAAAAAAATAAGGAGGAAGTCATGCAATACAAACGTGTTTTATTGAAATTAAGCGGAGAAGCATTAGCAGGAGAAAAAAAGACAGGATTTGATGAAACGACTGTGACAGAAGTAGCAAGACAAGTGAAAGCGATTGTAGAAAAAGGAATTGAGGTCGGAGTCGTGATTGGAGGAGGAAATTTTTGGAGAGGGAGAACTAGCGAAACTATAGATCGAGTGAAAGCGGATCAAATAGGAATGTTGGCAACAGTGATGAATTGTATCTACACTTCTGAAATTTTCCGATCTATTGGAATAGAAACACAGGTATTTACCCCTTTTGTATGTAGCTCTTTTACAGAATTATTTTCAAAAGATAGGGCAAATGAGTGCCTGAAAAAAGGAAAAGTAGTATTTTTTGCTGGAGGAACAGGACATCCTTATTTTTCCACCGATATGGGGGTAGCGCTTCGTGCAGTTGAGATGGAGGCAGACATTATACTCGCTGCCCGTGCGGTAGATGGAGTATATGACTCAGATCCGAAAGTGAATCCAGATGCGAAAAAATTCCAAGAGATTTCTATGAGAGAAGTTGTGGATAAAAAGTTAGGCATTATGGATTTAGCGGCTGCTGTGCTGTGTATGGAAAATAAAATCCCTATGAAAGTATTTGGATTACAAGAAGAAGAGAGCATTATTCATGCGGTAGAAGGAAATTCCACAGGAACTATGATAACAACACTATAAAATAAAAAATGGAGGACATATTTATGGACATTAAAATTTATGAAGAAAAAATGGAAAAATCATTGGAGAGTTTAAAAAATGAATATCTGACAATTCGTGCAGGGCGTGCAAACCCTCATATCTTAGATAAAATTAAAGTAGATTATTATGGAACACCTTCTTCTTTGCAGCAGGTAGCAAATGTATCTGTTCCAGAAGCTAGAATGATATTGATACAGCCTTGGGAAAGCCGTTTGATTAAAGACATTGAAAAGGCTATTTTATCATCTGATATAGGCATTAATCCAAACAATGATGGAAAAGTTATCCGCTTAGTATTTCCAGAATTGACAGAAGATCGCCGTAAGGAATTAGTGAAAGAAGTAAAGAAAAAAGGAGAAAGTGCAAAAGTAGCTATCCGAAATATCCGTCGGGATGCGAATGAAGCGATTAAAAAGGCGAATAAAGCGAGTGAAATTTCTGAAGATGAACAAGAACAATTAGAAGAAAAGGTACAAAAAGCTACAGATAAATATATTACAGAAATAGAAAAAGCGATAGATGTAAAATCAAAAGAAATATTGACTGTCTAAAATATGGTAAAAATAGAATTGTAGGAATAGTTGGAAGGAAAAGAAGATACTTCCAACTATTACTGCAATTATTTTTTAAAAGAAAAGTTTTTGAGCAGAAAAAGAGAAAGCAGGAGAATGTATGAGCGAAAAGCTAACAAATGTACCAAGGCATATTGCAATTATCATGGATGGAAATGGCAGATGGGCAAAAAAGAGATTTTTACCAAGAAATATGGGGCATACACAGGGCAGCAAAAGAGTAGAAGAGATCTGTCGTGCTGCGTATGATTTAGGAGTAAAATATTTGACAATTTATGCTTTTTCTACAGAAAATTGGTCAAGACCGAAAGATGAAATTGATGCGCTGATGAAAATTTTGAGAAACTATCTAAAAGAGAGCATAAAAAAATCTATGGATAATAATATGCGGGTTCGAGTGATAGGGGATAGAACAAAGTTAGACAAAGACATTCAAGAGAGTATTCAAAAATTAGAAGAAGTATCGAAAAATAATACAGGGCTTAACTTTCAAATTGCGTTGAATTATGGCAGCAGAGATGAGATGATAAGAGCGATGAAAAGAATAGCATTAGATATCAAAGAAGGGAAAATGGGGATAGAAGAGATCGATGAATCCTTATTTGAAGGGTATTTAGATACAAAAGATATCCCAGATCCAGATTTTCTGATTCGGACAAGTGGAGAAGAGAGGATTTCTAATTTTCTATTATGGCAGTGTGCTTATACAGAATTTTATTTTCCGGAAGTTTTATGGCCAGATTTTGATAAAAATGAATTAAGAAAGGCTATTGCACAGTATACTAATAGAGATAGGAGATTTGGAGGGATAAGGGAGGAATTGTGATGTGGAAAAAGCTTTTTACAAAAGCGACATTGGTTAGAACTTTAAGCGGTATTTTATTAGTGATTATCGCAATTATCACGTTGATAACAGGAGGAGATATCTTATTTTTTACGATTGCAGCAATTTCTCTCATCGGAATGACCGAACTTTACCATGTCTTAGATATACAAAAGAAGCCTTTAGGAATAACAGGATATTTAGCAGGAATCGCCTATTATACAACTCTATATTTTCAAAAAGAAGAATATCAGATGCTGATATTTATTGCTTTTTTAATAGCGATTATGGGAATATATGTCTTTTCTTTTCCTAAATACCGAGCAGAACAAGTGATGCTTGTATTTTTTGGATTTTTTTATGTAGCAGTGATGCTATCTTTTGTATATCAAATTCGTCTGTTAGAAGAAGGGATATTTTTAGTATGGATGGTGTTTATCAGCTCATGGATTTGTGATACTTTTGCATACCTGACAGGAGTTATGTTTGGAAAACGAAAGTTAGCCCCTAAATTAAGCCCTAAAAAATCTATAGAAGGAAGTGTCGGTGGAATAGCTGCTTCTGTTATCATCGGAGCAATTTATGGATTTATTTTAAAAGAACATATCCAATTATCTTTTGAAAATCCTGTTTTAGGATGTGCTATAGTCTGCGGAGTGGGTTCTATCATTTCACAGATAGGAGATTTGGCAGCTTCTGGAATAAAAAGAGATCATGAGATAAAAGATTATGGAAAATTGATTCCGGGGCATGGTGGGATTTTAGATAGATTTGACAGTGTTATTTTTGTAGCTCCTGCGATATACTTTTTATGTATGTTTATTTAATCTCATATAGCAAGAAATTTTTTACCTTAAAATAGAAAATTATGAAAAACGAGCGGGAAAACATTTCTTTGCCTTATAAAAAAAGTATGATTTAAAAACAGATGGGAGAAAATTATGAAAAGAGTTGGAATATTAGGTTCTACAGGTTCTATTGGAACACAGACTTTAGAGGTGATAAGAGAAAGCAAGGAGGAAAAAGTAGTAGCGCTCGCTGCCGCTGCCAATATAGAATTATTGGAAAAACAGATAAGAGAGTTTTCCCCAAAAATAGTCTGTGTCTTTGAAGAGGAAAAGGCGAAGCTATTAAAACAAAACATAAAAGATAGAGATGTCAGAATCGTTTCTGGAATGGAAGGGCTTTTAGAGATAGTACAGCTAGAAGAGATGGATATCATAGTGACAGCGCTTGTGGGAATGATCGGCATACAGCCTACCATAAAAGCGATAGAATCAGGAAAAGATATCGCCTTGGCAAATAAAGAAACATTGGTGACAGCAGGACATCTGATCATGCCTCTGGCGAAAGAAAAAGGAGTGAAGATTTTGCCAGTAGACAGCGAACACAGCGCCATTTTTCAGTCTTTACAAGGAACATCGAAAAGGGAGATAGAGAAGATTTTATTAACTGCGTCTGGAGGACCTTTTCGAGGAAAAACAAGAAAAGAAATGGAAACAGTTACAGTAGAAGATGCTCTAAAACATCCAAATTGGAAGATGGGTCACAAAATTACAATTGATTCTGCTACGATGGTAAATAAAGGCTTAGAAGTGATGGAAGCAAAATGGCTTTTTGGAGTAGAGGCAGAACAGATAGAAGTAGTAATACAGCCACAGAGCATCATTCATTCTATGGTGGAATTTGTAGATGGAGGAATCATCGCACAGTTAGGAATTCCTGATATGAAATTACCTATTCAATATGCTCTCACCTATCCAAATAGAAGATATTTAAAAGGAGAGAGATTAGACTTTTCTACATTAGGAAAAATTACCTTTGAAGCTCCTGATAGAGAAAATTTTTATGGGTTAGAGTTAGCATATCATGCTATAAAAGAGGGAGGTTCTATGCCAACGGTATTTAATGCGGCAAATGAATTTGCAGTGAAGTGCTTTTTAGAACATAAAATAAGATTTTTACAGATACCAGAATGGATTGAAAAGGCGATGAAAAAACATAAAACCATAAAAAATCCTTCTATAGAGAAGATTTTAGAAACAGAAAAAGGGGTTTATGAGTATTTAGAGAGTATAACGCCTTTTGATAGGCAGATAGGAGTTTAGTTATATGTCAACAGTGTTAACCATTATTATTGCGCTGATTGTATTTGGCGCAATCGTATTCTTTCATGAATTAGGACATTTTTTATTGGCAAAAAAGAACAGTGTAGGAGTGACAGAATTTTCCCTTGGAATGGGACCTAGGCTATATTCTTTTGAAAAAGGAGGCACAAAATATTCTTTAAAGCTGCTGCCTTTTGGTGGATCATGTATGATGGTAGGGGAAGATGAAGACAGTGAAGATAAAAATGCTTTCAATAACAAGGGAGTATGGGCTAGAATCTCTGTCATCGCGGCAGGACCTATTTTTAATTTTATATTAGCATTTATTTTTGCAGTGATTGTACTAGGCGTAGTAGGATATGATAAGCCTCAAATTACTGGAGTGATGGAAGGATATCCAGCACAGGAAGCTGGACTTAGGGAAGGGGATATTATCACAGAATTAAATGGGAAAAAAATTAAGCTTTATCGAGAAGTTACACTCTATATGTTAGTGCATATAGGTGAGCCAGTTACTATTACAGTAGACAGAAATGGAACTTCTTATACTACCACGATTCAGCCAAAACAGAATGAAAATGGTGCATATTATATGGGAATTTATAGTTCATCAGGAAGAGTGAAAGCGAAACCACTAGAAATTTTACAATATAGCTTTTATGAAATACGATATCAGATAGATATGGTAATACAGAGCTTGAAAATGCTATTTACAGGGAAATTAGGGGTAAATGATTTAAGTGGACCAGTTGGTATTGTAAATATGGTAGGAGAAGTAGTGGAGAATAGTACGAGTACACAAGTCAGCATGACAACGAATCTGTTTTCTATACTGCTTAATCTTTTAAATTTTTCTATCATGTTGAGTGCAAATTTAGGAGTGATGAATCTATTGCCGATACCAGCTTTGGACGGTGGAAGGTTAGTCTTTTTATTGATTGAGGCGATAAGAGGAAAGCCCATTGACAGACAAAAAGAAGGTATGGTTCACTTTGTGGGGTTAATGCTTTTGATGGTTTTAATGGTTTATGTGATGTTTAATGATATCAGAAAGTTATTTTAAGAGGTCTAGGTTTTACTTATAGAGATTTTTAATATAGAAGTGAGTTTCCGCGCCAGCAAGTACCTATTCCAACGAAGCCGCGCTCTCGCTCCGTTCCAGACGTAATGGTACTAAATTCGCAGCCCCGCTTGCGGAACTGCTTATTAAGTACCAACGTCTTCCAAGGGGCTTCTTTTGGAATAGGTACTTGCTGGCGCTAGTTGTTGGCTCTTCTGTGAAAAAGGATTTATGCTGTTTAAAAGTGTTGATTTTTGGAAGGTAGTAGAATAAGGTTATAGTATTTTTGAGAAACGATAAAGGTTTTTTTAT
>CAJUHN010000233.1 GCA_910585935.1 uncultured Lachnospiraceae bacterium
GTGCCAACGTCTTCCAAGGGGCTTCTTATGGAATACTTCCTTGCCTTCGCTAGTTGGTTGGCAGTTTTAGGGAAATTAGAAAAAGAAATTATATTGATTTAGAAAAAAAGAGAAATTGTAATTTTTTTATTTTTATAAAGTGTTAAGTAACTATTATGGTTTATTGTAATAATATACTAATTCGTAAATTTACCTAAACTAGCGAAGGAACGAAAGGATTTTAAAAGAAGCCGATTAAAAAAGATGGGAATTAATAAGTAGTTTCGTAAGAAATTACGAATTTAGTGTTTGTTATATCTGGAACGAAGTGAGAATGTGGATTTATTGGAAGTCTTTCGTTCCTTCGCGAACCTTTCGCCAAAGTACTTTTGTTTTCTTGATTTTCACATGATTTTCTTAAGCGCACTTATAAAAATTCATGTTCATGTCATAAAAATTTTTCTTTTCTTAAATATATGGTATCATATGTTATTTTCTTTGTATATTTCCATTTACTTTTTTTAGATATTTTGTTATTGTTTTGTTCAAGAGTTCTTTCAAAAAAAGATAAATAGTAATATTAAATTATCCATTCTATCAAAAATACTACAATACATGCACCTATAGATACTTTGAATAAGTTTCCACCATGATAAGCGAGTATTATAGCTACGATGAATCCAGCGAGTCCTGACCATATGCTGGAAGTTGCACTGAGAATAGAGGGAAAAGTCATAACAGCTAAAGTTACATAAGGAACATAATAAAGAAAAGAACGAAAGGTAATATTTTTTATTTCTTTTCGGAATAGAGTAAATGGTAACATACGAATGATATAAGTGGCTGCTGCCATGATAAGAATATAAAGATATATATTATGCATATTTTCTGCCTCTTTTATTATTATTTTTATTTTAATGTTTTGTCTTCTTGTATTGGAAAGAGAATAGCTGCTATTCCTGCAATTAGAATTGTTAAAATGATAATTTGAAATCCAGAGGACATATTTTTTATAATAGGGAGCTTAGAAAATAGTCCACTCATAAACATGGAAATAATAACAATTCCAGCTAAGATTTTATTTTTGCGCATTGGAGGGACAATAACTGCTAAAAACATACCATATAAAGCTACGCTGAAGGCACTTAAAATTCTTGGTGAGAGAGCATTACCAGTTATTACACCAAGACATGTGCCAAGTGCCCAGCCGGGGATAGCTAAGGTCATCATACCATAGGTATAATAGGGATTTAATTTGCCAGAAACACTCACTGATAAACCAAATATTTCATCCGTTATTCCAAATGCAAGAAAAAAGCGATGAAAAAAAGGCAGATTTTTTTCTAATTTTTGTGAAAGGGCACAAGACATTAAAAAATATCGGATATTAATAATGAATTGTGTTATTGCCATTTCTAGATAAGATGCTCCTGTACCAATCAATCCTATAGCAGCGAATTCACCTGCAGATGTCAGATTTAAAAATGACATCAAAGTTGCCTGAAAAGTGCTCATGCCTACTTTTTTAGCTGCTATTCCAAGTGTAAAGGAAACCGCGAGATACCCTGTTGCGATAGGGATACCATCTTTTAGACCTTTTTTAAACCAATCTATTTGATTTAACATAATTTTTTACCTTCTTTCGTATTCCTCTGCTTAATTAAGAAATATTAATTCAAATAAAACTTTTTTTATTTTATCATGTTATAGTAAATCCGTATATAGGTTTTTTAGAATAAAAGAAAAGTTATGGTTCAATATTTTTATTGTTATCGTAAAACTCACTTTTGACAAATTAGAACAGTTAATAGACTAGCGAAGAAGTATTCTCAAAGAAGCCCCTTGGAAGACGTCGGTGAACCCATTGGGTTCAGAGAATTTAATATGCTACGTCTGGAACGGAGCGAAAGCGCGGCTTCGCTGGAATACTTCCTTGCCGTAGCGATCCTTTGATTATAAAATCGAAAGGAATAAATAGATTTTTATAAAATTGATAGAATATATGGTTATATAATAAAATAATATGCTCCATTTATAGGGAAAGAAAAATTTTTATCCCTATAAATGAGAACATATTATTTTATAGAAATTAATTTATATTATTTGTTACAATCGCAGTCAGAAGACTTAGGATTAGTAAAAGCAGGGTTAAAAGCATAGAAGTTCTTTGAATTAAGATTATCTTGTACGATGCGTAACCCTTCACCGAAACGCTGATAGTGAACGATTTCTCTTTCTCTTAGATAACGGATAGGATCGCATATATCAGGGTCTTTTACAAGGCGGAGAATATTATCATAGGTAGTACGAGCCTTTTGTTCTGCAGCCATATCTTCATTTAAGTCTGTGATAGGGTCGCCTTTTGACTGAAATACAGTAGCACTAAAAGGTGTTCCACTGGCAGCCTGCGGCCAAAGTCCTAAAGTGTGATCAACATAATAGGTGTCAAATCCAGATTTTTTAATATCTTCTGGAGAAAGGTTTCTTGTTAATTGGTGGACAATAGCACAAACGATTTCCATATGAGCGAGTTCTTCTGTACCGATATCCGTCAATAAACCTGCTACTTCACGATAAGGCATGACATAACGCTGTGATAAATATCTCATAGAAGCGGCGAGTTCTCCATCAGGACCTCCGAATTGGCTGATAATTACCATTGCCATTTTAGGGTCAGGATTTTTGATTTTTACAGGATATTGTAATCTTTTTTCATAATTCCACATAAACTAACACGCCTCCTTTTCCCAAGGCCAAGGATTTTGCACCCAAGTCCAGTAATTAGATGAATTAATTTGCGTTTTATTAAGAGGACCAAACTTTTCAGCATATTCTTTTGTTAGTTTTAAATATAATTTCCGATAGCTTTCATAATATTCTAAAGCCTTTTTATCACAGGGGTGTGTGTCTAAATATAAAAGAACATCATCAATTACAAACCCAGTTTCATAAATAACATTCATTAAATCTTTGGATTCATTCATTTGCCACAACTCCTTTCTAACAATGGAAGATTGAGTTCTGGAAAAATAGTACCAACCCTTAAAGCTCTATCAGGTGGATAAACATCTTTCCACTGCTGCCAAGGGACATAAGCCATAGCGAGAGGGAGTCTATCTACACCTTGATAGGAGCAAGAAGAATTTTCTACACATTCATCAGGAACAGTAGGTGCAGTATTTACAGTAGCAGTATTAGGTTTTCTATATACATTCCGATTTCCAGCTGATGGTACATTCGCATGTTGATAATTAAGTCTTGGCTGCATAGCGCTGGCGCGATTCATATCAACAGAAGGATACAAAGAGCGGTTTCTACGAAATTGTTGTTGATAATTATAGTTTTCCAACTTAAATTCCCCTTTCAATTTTTGTTTACAATACATAATATGAGAGAGAAAAGCATATGTGACATTCCAAGGAGGAAATAAAAATATGTCAGATGGAAAAACTTAGAAACACGGTTTATTCTCACGAGCAATGAGCCAAGTGACTGATTGAAACGGGATATTTAATTGATAAATTATTTTTATTTTTCTATTTTTTTATATAGATATTGAATGATGTCTTTTCTAGTTATGATTCCAATAAATATTTTATTATCATCAATAACCGGAACAAAATTTTGTTTCAATGCTTTTGACATCAAATCTTCCATATTACACTGTACAAATACAGGAGTATTATCTTTTAATCTAGAAACTTCTGTTATAGGAATTTCTTCTGCCATTTTCCAATCAAAAGTTTTTTTCATGTTAGATAGATACCAGAGTAAATCCCCTTCTGTAATAGTTCCTAAATAATGTCCATTTTTTGTTAAAATAGGAAGTGCAGAATATCGATAGTATTCCATTTTTTCTAATGCTTGTTTTAAAGTATCATCAGAATAAATATAAACAACATCACTTTTGGGCGTTAAAAAAAATAAAATATTCATAACAATCTCCTTTGTAATTGATTAATTTTATAGATTTTTTACAAAAAATAAAAGTTTTTTTTAGAATTTTGGTGCATAATAACTATGATAGATACGGTTCAAATTATATAGTAAATTTTAAGGATATGCAATAGAAAAATACTTGAATTTATATTTGCTTTAAGATACTATACATATAGAGTCATAAAAAACAATCAGGAGGTAGGAAAATGAACAAAATTGCAAGTTTTACGGTAAATCACTTAGATCTTTTAACAGGGGTTTATGTATCAAGAAAAGATTATTTAAAGGAAGATGTACTCACAACTTTTGATCTGCGCATTACCAGACCTAATGTAGAACCTGTTATGGATACGGCAGCAGTTCATGCATTGGAACATCTAGGTGCGACATTTTTACGAAATGACGAAGAATGGGGAGAAAAAGTGATTTATTTTGGACCAATGGGATGCCGCACAGGTTGTTATTTAATTTTACATGGGGATTTCAAACCTATGGATATTATGGATTTATTAAAAAGAATGTTAAATTATATTTTAGAATATGAAGGAAATGTGCCCGGATATTCTCCGAGAGATTGCGGTAATTATTTAGACTGTAATTTATCTATGGCAAAGTATTATGCGAAAAAGTTTATGGATGAAGTGGTAGCTCATCCTACAAAAGAAAGAACAGAATATCCAGAATAAAGAGAAGAAATTTGATAAAGGAAAGTTGAGGGTGAATAGATGAGAACTATTTATTATGGAGGCGATATTCTGACTATGGAATTACCGCTTTATGTAGAAGCAGTTCTGACAGAAAACGGAAAAATTAAAAAAGTGGGAACAAAAAAAGAAATATTATCACAAAAACAAGAAGGGGATAAAGTGATCTCTTTGGAAGGAAAAACAATGCTTCCTGCTTTTATAGATGGGCACAGTCATATCACATCTATGGCACAGACATTAGGATTAGTCAACTTAGAGGGAACGATAAGTTTTGAACAAATAAGAGAAAAAATAGAAAAATATCTTTCTGTCAAAAAGCCAAAAAAAGGGGAATGGGTGATGGGATTTGGTTATGATCACAATTTTCTTCAGGAGAAAAAGCATCCAAATAAATTTTTTCTCGACAGCATCACAGAGGAATTTCCAGTTTTAATTATGCATAAATCTGGACATATGGGAGTATTAAATAGCTATGCTTTATCAAAGGTGGGAATAAATAGTGAAACTGAGAATCCAGAAGGCGGACTGATAAAAAGAATGGAAAATAGTACAGAGCCAGATGGATACTTAGAAGAAAAGGCGATGATGATAGCTTCCGATAAAGTGGACAGACCGGGAAGAGAGGAAATTATTTGTCAGCTAAAAATGGCGCAGAATATTTATTTTGAGAATGGAATCACCACTATTCAAGAAGGTTTGACGAAACAAAATGAATGGAATTTATTAAAATATATCGCAGATTCAAAAGAAATAATGGCAGATATTGTATCCTATGTGGATATACGGGAAAAGGAAGAATGGTTTTTTGAAAATAGCGAATATCATCAAGTTTATCATAATCATCTGAAAATAGGTGGATATAAATTATTTTTAGATGGATCTCCGCAGGGAAGAACAGCATGGATGTCAAAACCTTATTTAGGAAAGGAAGAAAATTATTGCGGTTATCCGATTTATAGTGATGAAGAGGTACAGAGATTTATCAGAAAAGCGATAAAAGAAGAACAACAAATTATCATTCATTGTAATGGAGATGCTGCTGCGCAACAGATGATAGATAGTTATGAAAAGATACAAAAAGAAGAGGGACAAAAAGATTTGCGCCCCGTGATGATACATGCTCAGTTAGTGAGAGAGGATCAATTAAAACGCATGGCAAGACTTGGAATGATGGCTTCTTTTTTTATCGCTCATACTTATTATTGGGGAGATATTCATTTACAAAATTTTGGAGAAGAAAGGGCGAAAAGAATCAGTCCTGCTAAAACCGCATCGAAATATGGTGTTCTATATACTTTTCATCAAGATAGCCCTGTTCTATTGCCAAATATGATAGAAACTATTTGGTGTGCTGCTAATCGAATCAGCAGAGAGGGAAAAGATATGGGACATGCAGAGAGGATAAGTACATTAGATGCATTAAAAGCGATAACCAGTATAGCTGCTTATCAATATAGAGAAGAAGATAGAAAAGGCAGTATAAAAGAGGGAAAGTTAGCTGATTTTGTCATATTAGATAAAAATCCTTTAGAAGTGGAGAAAGAGGGGTTAAAAGACATACAGATTTTAGCGACGATAAAAGAGGATAGAATGGTCTATCGGGCGGAAGAGTTTTGATTTTTATATAAAGAGATGATATTGTTATTTGGAGGGATGAGGAAAAAGGGGATTATTTTTTTTATATTATTTGTATAGGTGATTGAGAAAGTTAAAGAGGGACGCTGCGGCAAGGAAGTATTCCAACGAAGCCGCGCTTTCGCTCCGTTCCAGACGT
>CAJUHN010000234.1 GCA_910585935.1 uncultured Lachnospiraceae bacterium
ACTAATAGGTCGAGGGCTTGACCAAGAGAGAGAGAAAGAGAAGAGAGAGAAGTCAGAAAGAAAGAATTCGATGTGCAGTTTTGAAGGTGTAGAAAAAAAGAACTGTTGTATTAAATAAAACTATATAATTATGTATATATTTTGATAAAATATTAATATCATTTTGCATAATTATAATAGTTATCTATTTAATACAACAGTTCTTTTTTATGATAGAGAGAAAAAGAAAATAATTGTTTTTGGATACATTTTGATCAAAGGTTCGCATAAACAAGATACACTTCCAACGAAGCCGCGCTTTCGCTCCGTTCCAGACGTAATGGATACTAAATTCGCAGCTCCTAGCAGAGCTACTCATTAAGTACCAACGTCTTCCAAGGGGCTTCTTTTGGAAGTGTATCTTGTTTATGCTAGTTTATCTAATGTATCTAACATTTGAAATAGTTGCAACCTACACTTACTAATTTATTTATGACATTTATATCTATTGCTGCTATTTTGATTTTATTTAAATAGCACTAATGATACAAGTTTTCAGATTTTCAGATACACCCTAGGATAATAGGTTAATTTACGATATTTTTCCTATACTATATTTATCAATTTTCATTTATAATAACATTAAACAACATATATAAGCATTTAGTATCAAAATGTAGTTATTTTTTTTCTTATAAATTAGTATTTCTGCGCAGAGCATTTTACAGATTTCACACTAAAGGAGATTAGACCCACAAAATATAAGTGAGATTTTAAATGCACAGATGATAGAAAAGGAAGAGGATACATTAAAATAATTAGCTAAGACAAAGAAAGTAGCGTAGGGAAGAACTACTTCCAAAAGAAGCCCCTTGGAAGACGTTGGTACTTAATGAGCAGCTCTGTTAGGAGCTGCGAATTTAGTATCCATTACGTCTGGAATGGAGCGAAAGCGCGGCTTCGTTGGAAGTAGTTCTTCCCTTAAGCGGAAACTCAATTCTAATATAAACAGAAACTATATGACGAAATAGTAACTAAATCGCCACTTTTTTTATGATTTACTATATTATTTTAAAAAAATATATGTTATAATGAAACAACAGTAGTTTAATTCTTGATGGGAGGCAGTTCTATGGAAACGAATATTTTGCTAGAAAGTGGAACGAATGAGTTAGAGTTATTAATTTTTGAAGTGAGTGGAAACCGATATGGAATTAATGTGGCTAAGGTGACAGAAATTATTAATAGTGAGCCAGTCACTATGATACCAAATACACATCCTTGTGTAGAAGGTGTTTTTATACCTAGAGATTCTATTATTACTGCAATTAATTTAGCGAAAGTATTGAAATTGCCAGAATCACCGAATCCAGACAGTGATATGTTCATTATTACTAATTTTAATAAATTGAATGTTTCATTTCGCGTACATAAAGTAATTGGAATCACTAGATTTTCTTGGATGGATATCATAGTTCCTGATAAAACTGTGAATAGTGCGGAAACAGCATTAGCAACAGGAATTGTGAAATTAGATGATAAATTGATTGTAATTTTGGATTTCGAGAAAATTGTATCGGATATCAGCCCAGAAACAGGCTTGAAGGTATCAGATATTGATGAATATACAGGAAGAGGAAATAGTGAAGCACCTATTATGATCGCGGAAGATTCTTCTTTATTAATGCATTTAATTGTGGATTCTCTTGAAAGAGCAGGATATACAAATATTCAACAAAATGTGAATGGAAGAGAAGCATGGGAGAAATTAAATAAATATAAGGCAGAAGGAACAATAGAAAAAAATGTTCGCTTAGTGATTACAGATATAGAAATGCCATTGATGGACGGACACCGGCTATTAAAATTAATAAGAGAAGATAATGATTTAAAAGAGCTACCAGTTATTATTTTCTCATCTCTTTTAAATGATGATATGAGAAAAAAAGGAGAGGCATTAGGAGCAAATGCGCAATTATCTAAACCAGAAATCGGAGATTTAGTAGGAGAGATTGATAAAATATTGAGATAAAGCCAAGGACTGTTGCAAATATCAGAAAAAATAAATTGCAACAGTTTTTTGTCGATAGAGATAGGAAAAAAGTATGAATTATAATGAGATAATACAAAAAATACAAGACACAGAAATTATTCTAGTTGGCATAGGGGAAGAATTAGCTTTCCCTTATCAAAAGGAAGAAAAAGAAATTATATGGGAAAAGATATTAGAATATAAAACAAATCTAGAAAAAGGGTTATGGAATGAAGAAGAGAGAAAATATTTGGAAATATATAAAAAATTAGAACAAATATTAAAAGGGAAAGATTATTTCATTCTCACTACAAATGTAGATGCGATCATTTTTTATTCTGAATTACAAAAGGAAAAGATAGCAGCACCTTGTGGAGATATAAGAAGATTACAGTGTAGTGATAGTTCTCATGGCGTGTGGGAATTAGAAGAGAGATGTTGTCCTATTTGCGGAAAACAGGGGATTTTTAATACAATACAAGAAAAGCCTTATAATGAGATGGGATATCAGGTACAATGGGAAAGCTATAAACGATGGTTGCAAAAGACAATTAATAAAAAAATATTATTATTAGAGTTGGGAGAAGGATTTCAAACACCAACAGTAATTCGATGGGCATTTGAGAAAATCGCATTTATTAATCAAAAAGCATATTTTTATCGTGTGAATGAAAAGTTTCCTCAAATTTCTGCAGAATTAAATGGAAAAGCACAAGGGATAAAAGAAAATACAAAAGATTTTATTCTTTCTATATCTGAGTTGTTAAATGAAGGAAAGTATGATAAAATGTCAAAGAAAGGAAGAAATGAGGTGAAATAATTGGCAAATGATTCATTATCAGATGAAGAATATTATGATAGTTTATTAAAAAAGATTACCAGTAATGAAGGAAATGAAGAAGAATCAATGACTGATAGCATGGATGCGGATTCTCTGATACAAGAATTATTGAAAAATACATCAGAAGAAGAGCTAAAACAGGAGCAAAAACCAGCAGAAGCTTTGTCTTTTGAACGATTAAAGCAGAGTACAGCTCAATCAGAATCTATGATAATGGGAGAGAAAGAAACAGAGGAATCTTCCGAGGACTTTTTAAAATCTTTAGATTCTATTGTAAAGGAAGTACAAGATGAAACAGAAGAGATTCCAGAGTCTGCTCAACTGTTCAAAGCCGAACAGCCATTACCACAGTCGGAAGAATCATCAGAAGTAGAGGAGTTAGATGATTCTTTAAATATTTTAGATACTTCTGAAGAAGAATTAAAACAAGAAGAAACAAATGAGAAGGCAGAAAATGATACAAAAGAGCAAAAGAAGAAAAGTCAAAAGAAAGTATTTAAAAAGGAAATTGATGTAGAAAAGATTGAAACAGAAAAAAATTCGGATAAAAAATCTTTTTGGAATAAGTTAAAGAATATTTTCTTTAAAGTAGAAGTGGTAGAGGAAGATGAGGAAGGCTTTTCAGAGGAAGAAAGAGCATTAAAAGAGTCAAAGGAAAAAGAGAAAAAGAATAAAAAAGAAGAAGCATTAGTGAAAAAAGAGGCTGCAAAGAAAGAAAAAGAACAGAAGAAACAAGAAAATGATCAGAAAAAACAGGCAGCAAAAGAGGCGAAGGGAAAAAAGAAACAAGAAAAAAAGGAAAAGAAAGCAGAGAAGAAGGCACAGAGAGAACCTGTAGAAAGGGTAAAGATAAAACCAGTTTTTCTCATTTTTATGCTTACTGTCATCAGTGCTTTTGTAATGCTTATTATGTTTTCTTCTAATTCCTTGGCATATGGAAATAATATTAATAATGCAGAAAAGTATTTGGAAAGGCAGAAGTACGAATTGGCATATAATGAATTAGCTGGCTTAAAAATAAAAAAAGAGAATGAAATATTATATGAAAAAGTCAGAGTTTTGATGTTAATAGAGAAACAGTATAATTCTTATATTAACTTTATGAATTTAGATATGCCAAAACAAGCATTGGATTCTCTTGCTAAAGCGGTTGCTCAATATGATAAAAATATAGATAAAGCAGATGCATTAGGAATAGCAGAAAATATGAATCCTATTTTAGATAATGTAAATTATGCATTACAGACAGAATTTAATTTGAGTGTAGATGATATTCGGGTTATTAATCAAATTGAAGATAAGAATGAATATACAAGACAAATTGAAACTTATACTATAGCGAGGACAAAATGATAGCAATTATCGATTATGATGCAGGAAATTTAAAAAGTGTACAAAAAGCATTTGAATATCTGGGAGAGAAAGTGATCATAACAAGAAATCAAACAGATATTTTGAAAGCGGATAAAGTGGTGCTGCCAGGCGTAGGGGCATTTCAGGATGCGATGGAAAAGATTTTAGATTTTCATTTAGACGAAGTAATAAAAAAAGTAATAGAAAGAAAGACGCCCTTTTTGGGAATTTGTTTAGGATTACAACTTTTATTTGAGAGCAGCGAAGAAAGTAAAGGGGCGGGGTTAGGTATATTAAAAGGGAGAGTATTGCATATTCCAGATACTGGATTAAAAGTCCCTCATATGGGTTGGAATTCTTTAGAATTTAAACCAAATTCTAAAACGATTCTTTTTCAGGGAATAACAGAAAATGCATTTGTATATTTTGTACATTCTTATTATTTAAAAGCACAAGAGGAAGAAATCGTAACTGCTACTACGGAATATGGCGTTTCTATACATGCTGCGATAGAAAAGGAAAATATATTTGCCTGTCAGTTTCATCCAGAAAAAAGTGGTAAAGTTGGACTACATATTTTAAAGAACTTTGCTATGATCGGAAAGGAGGGGGAATAATGTTTACAAAGAGAATTATTCCCTGTTTAGATATCCATAATGGGAGAGTGGTGAAGGGAGTCAACTTTGTCAATTTAAAAGATGCAGGAAATCCCGTGGAGATAGCAGAAGCATATAATAAAGCAGGAGCAGATGAATTAGTTTTTTTGGATATAACAGCTTCTTCTGATGCGAGAAGTACAGTAATTGATATGGTCAGACAGGTTGCTCAAAAGGTATTTATTCCTTTTACTGTAGGTGGAGGGGTAAGAACAATAGAGGATTTTAAGGCGATACTCAGAGAGGGAGCAGATAAAATATCTGTGAATTCAGCAGCTATTACAAATCCTTTTTTAATAGAAGAAGCTGCAAGAAAATTTGGACGGCAATGTGTGGTGGTAGCGATTGATGCAAAACGCCGTCTGGATGGTTCTGGATGGAATGTTTATAAACATGGAGGAAGAATTGATACTGGCATAGATGCTGTAGAATGGGCGAAGAAGGTAGATACTTTAGGCGCTGGAGAAATCCTTTTGACCAGTATGGATTGTGACGGCACAAAAATGGGGTATGATATCGCCCTTACGAAAAAGATTTCAGAAAGTGTTTCTATTCCTGTGATCGCTTCAGGAGGAGCAGGCACAAAGGAACATTTTTATGAAGCGTTGACGGATGGAAAGGCAGATGCTGTATTAGCCGCATCTCTATTTCATTATAAAGAAATGGAAATATCAGATTTAAAAAAGTATTTAAAAGAAAAAGGACTGTCAGTGAGAATGATGACAGAGAAAGGATGAGAAATGGGAGAAATTACAAATGATTGGGCAGAACCGCTAAGTGAGGAGTATAAAAAACCTTATTATAAAGAACTGTATGATAAGGTAAAAGAGGAATATAGCAATTATCAAGTATTTCCAGATTCAGAGGATATTTTTAATGCATTTCATTATACACCCCTTCATAATGTAAAGGTTGTGATATTGGGGCAAGATCCTTATCATGATGTAGGACAGGCGCATGGATTATGTTTTTCTGTGAAGCAGGGAGTGACAGTGCCGCCATCTTTATGCAATATTTACAAGGAATTAAAGAGCGATTTAGGATGTTATATTCCAAATAATGGGTATTTAAAGAAATGGGCGGATCAAGGTGTGATGTTGTTAAATACAGCTTTGACTGTGAGGGCGCATGAAGCAAATTCTCATAAAGATATTGGATGGGAGAAATTTACAGATGCGGCGATTCGGATTTTAAATGAACAGGATAGACCTATTGTATATTTATTATGGGGACGTTTTGCGCAGATGAAAAAGAAGATGTTAAATAATCCGAAACATTTGATATTAGAAGCAGCACATCCGAGTCCATTATCTGTAAAGAAATTTTATGGATGTAAACATTTTAGTAAAGCAAATGAATTTCTGAAAGAACATGGTTTAGAGCCTATTGATTGGCAGATAGAGAATATTTAGAATTAAGGGAAATAAGTTGTTTAGGGGAGAGGAGTGGCGAAGGATCGCGCCGACAAGGATACCTATTCCAACGAAGCCGCGCTCTCGCTCCGTTCCAGACGTAGTGGTACTAAATT
>CAJUHN010000235.1 GCA_910585935.1 uncultured Lachnospiraceae bacterium
AACGGAGCGAGAGCGCGGCTTCGCTGGAATACTTCCTTGCCGGAGCGAACCTTTGATTAGAGTATAATTTTTAGTTTTGGTTGTTATTTTCACGATATATGATTATAATAAAAGAATGAAAATTTGGAAAGAAAGAGGATTCAATTATGAGCAATTCAAAGATAGCTCCATTTGTGAAATGGGCTGGCGGAAAAAGACAGCTTTTAACACAGATAAAAGAAAGAATGCCAAAATTTTATAATAAGTATTATGAGCCGTTTGTAGGAGGAGGGGCTGTTATTTTTGAATTTCTTCCTCAAAATGCAGTTATTAATGATATTAATAGAGCTTTAGTGAATACGTATCGTCAGATCTGTAATGAACCAGAGGTATTTTTGAAGGTAATTTATAAGATGGATTCTGATATGTGGGAAGATGGAAAAAAATATTACTATTCATTAAGAGAAAGATATAATGAGAAACTTATGAAAGAAGAGTTTGATATAGAATTAGCGGCACTGTTTGTATTTATAAATAAACATTGCTTTAATGGATTGTATCGTGTGAATAGGAAAGGACTTTTTAATGTGCCTTATAATGATAGTAAAAGAAAATCATATGATGAGGAAAATATAAGAGCCATATCACAATATTTAAAAGGCGTCACAATATTGGAAGGAGATTTTGAAACAGCATGTGAAAATGCAAAAGAGAGAGATTTTATTTTCTTTGATAGCCCCTATGCACCATTAAATCCTACATCATTTGAATCCTATACCAAAGAAGGATTTGATATAGAAAGTCATAAGCGCCTATCTCGCCTGTTTGATAATTTAACAAAAAGAGGTTGTTATTGTATGCTGACAAATCATAATACAAAACTGATAAAAGAGTTATATAGTAATAAAGGTTATAGTTTAGATATAGTAAGCGTAAAAAGAATGATTAACTCAGATGCTTCTAATCGTGTGGGAGAGGAAGTTATTATTTATAATTATTAGGGGAGAAGTAGTAATCTATATGAAAATGATTTTATTATATCAAAAAATTATTACAGGATTTTATATTTTTAAAATTGCATAATGATGATATAATAATTTATTGAAATTAGAAAATTAAGGAGAATATTAAAATGAAAGTAACAGTGAATAGTATAACAGGCTTTGAAGACGCTTTTGCTACAATGTACATCAGTAAACGCTCTTGGAATCCGGAAAAAGATAATCAAATAAGAGAAACTGTAGCAAATTATGTGGATAGAAATGGAAAACCGGATAAAGATGTAAAAAAAGAAGTAAAAGAAGAATTTGAAAGAATGTTAGAAATGGCACTCAGAATGGGAAAAAAACATATCACTATTTTGCGTTATATTGATATCAGCATTACAGTAGAAGGGCTTCACAGAGGCGCTCAAGACGATTTTGATGCACATGCGAGAAGACTGGACAACCGTATTATCCGCAGCAGTACTAGATTAGCTGAGTTTGGAGAAGAGATGTCAGACTGGTATAAAGATAAAATTATTACTACAGATAAGGCATGTGAATTAAATGGTATTATATTGCCTTTAGAAATAGAAAGAAATGGAAAAAAATATATAAAGGCAGTAAATGGCTATATCAGAGAAGATTTAAAAGATAATAAAGATGTAAAAAGAGGTCTTTATATGTTAAGTATTCCCAGTAATTTCATTACAAAATGTAATTTAACAGAGTTCAGCCATATTTTCAAGGAGAGAAATCGAGATGGGGGAGCGAATCCAGAATTAAAAGAATGTGTGGAAGAAATGGTAGTTCAGATGAATCATTGGCATCCACAAATAACAAGAGAATTATTATTAGAGATAAAAAATTAGAAAAGATTGTTTTATAAATATATCTAGAATATTGGTAACTTTAGTCATGAGAGATTCAGAAAAGTATGAAAAATATATGAAATTTATAGAAACGCTTTCTTTTTTTCAGAGAATATGATATAAAAAAGAGTGCATGATAATTAGAAAAAGATAGAGAGAAAGATATTTTTTCCATCGAAAAAAAGAAAGGAAATGAAAAAATGAGAAAGAATTTTAAAGTAGCGATGATTGGACTTTGTGCTGCTATTATGTTAGCGAGCTGCGGAAATAAAGAGAATACAGAACCTACAACAGAAACAAATGTAACTACAAATACTACACAAGAACAAGAAACTGCTACTTATACAAGAAAAAGTGATTATAGCGAATATGTGACATTAGGGCAATATAAAGGAATAGAAGTGAAACCAATTTCTATCACAGAAGAAGACGTTACAGAAAGAATTAATAATACTTTTCGAGATACTGTACAAAACGGAGATACAGTAAATATTGATTATGAGGGTCTTTTAGATGGAGTAGCTTTTGAAGGTGGTACAGATAAAGGAGCGAAGCTCACAATTGGCTCGAATTCTTTTATTGAAGGCTTTGAAGAACAGCTAATAGGAGCAAAAATAGGAGAAACGAAAAATTTGAATTTATCATTTCCCGATCCATATGAACGTAATCCAGATCTAGCTGGAAAAGCAGTAGTATTTGTAGTCACAGTAAATGGCATTGAAGGCATAGAAGGCGCAGAATTAAATGAAGATTTTGTAAAAAATAATACAGAATTTGCCAGTGTAGATGAATATAAAGAGAATGTAAAAAAGACATTAGAAAGTGAAAAAGAAACTGAAAATTTGAGAACTGTTTGGCAGATTGTGAAGGAAAATGCAACCATCAATAAATATCCTGAAGAAGAGTTAAACTTTTATATCAATCAAATGAAAAACTATTATTCACAAATAGCGAGTCTGTATGGAGTAGACTTTGGAGCATTTTTAGCGAGTATGCAGATGGACGAGAACTCATTTGATCAAGAGTGTCAAAACTATGCAAGAGATATCGTAAAAGAACAGATGATATTAACAGAAATAGCTAGATTAGAAAATATTGTGGTGAATGATGAAGAGTATAGAGCAGAAATTGAAAAAAATTTAAAAGGAACAGATAATACAGAAGAGGATTTATTGCAATATTATGGAGGAGAAGAGGGATTCCGAGAAACTATTACATTCAATAAAGTATTTGACTTTTTATTGGATAACGCTACTACAATAGCAAATGAATAGGATTCACGGTTTTTTCACAATTCTATCAAAAAATCGTCACATTTAATTAGTATTTTATAAATGTACTATTTAATATTATATATTATATAGTAGGAAATCCTTCACTTCTAAGGTGGAGGAATGAATTGCCAAAAGTAAGTTTAATAACAGTGACAGGCGAGAAAGTAAGCGAGATAGCCTTTTCACTGATATGAGGCAATTCACGTCACTAACGCGGTACAGTTTTGCTTTACTGCCGCGATGATATGCAAAGCTTTTTCATACTCATACCCGACAATTAACCACTGTCGGGTATCCCCCTTAAAAAATAATTTTCAAAATTTTTCATAAAAGAGAGAAATATAATCTCATTAAAGTTATTTTTTACATAATTGACCGAAATTCCGCTAAGGCAAGGCAGTATTCCAAAAGAAGTCCCTTGGAAAACGTTGGTGAATCCGTTGGGTTCAGAGGATTTCATATCTGTTACGTCTGGAACGGAGCAGGAGCGAGGCTTCTTTTGGAATACTTCCTTGCCTTAACACCCCTTTCATTTTCAAGTATCCTGAATTGTAACTTATTTTTAAAACTATAATTTCTAATTATTGACAATCAACAATATAAATGTTATAATAACAGTCAATTTAACATAAGAAAAAGCGATGACGGAAACAAGTAGCATATTAACTGCAGACAGAGAGAGCATCATTTGGTGGAAGATGTTTATGTGGGTTGTATGTGAAAACCATTCTTGAGCTGTAATGTTGAAAGTAGATGTAAACATTATCGTATGCCTGCGTTAAAGGTTAGGATTTGATAGAATCTGAAGTGAAAAATTAAGGTGGAACAGTGCAATAAGCACCCTTAAAGATACCATGTGAGTGTCTTTAAGAGTGCTTTTTCTTATGTTAATCAAAAATTTTATTCAAGAAAGGAAAAGATAAAATGAAGATTAAAATGAAAGATGGTTCTATCCAAGAGGCAGGTTTTGAAGAAGAATTAGGAAGAAATGCATTCAGACATACAACAGCACATATTCTGGCACAGGCAGTAAAAAGACTGTATCCAAATACGAAATGCGCGATAGGTCCATCTATTGCAGAAGGTTTTTACTATGATTTTGATTTTGACTTCAACTTTTCAGAAGAAAATTTTATAGAAATTGAAGAAGAAATGAAAAAAATCGTAAAAGAAAATTTGCAGCTTAAACAGTTTACAACAGACCGTAAAAAGGCAATGCAGATTATGAAAGAAAGAAATGAAACATATAAAATTGAAATGTTAAGTGAGATGCCAGAAGACGAGGAAATCAGTTTTTATCAACAAGGAGAATATTTAGAGATGTGTGCTGGACCACATGTAGCATACACCAGTGCCACTAAGGCGTTTAAATTGTTGTCTGTTGCAGGAGCATATTGGCGTGGAAATGAAAAAAATAAAATGCTTACCAGAATTTATGGCACATCATTTCCAAACAGGGAAATGTTGGAAGAACATTTAAACCGATTGGAAGAGGCAAAAAAGAGAGATCATAGGAAATTAGGAAAAGAATTAGGTCTATTTGCGTTGCTTGATGAAGGTCAAGGATTTCCTTTCTTCCTCCCAAGAGGAATGATATTAAAAAATTTACTGATTGACTATTGGAGAAAGCTTCATACAAGAGAAGGATATGTAGAAATATCAACTCCAATGATGCTGAATCGTCAACTTTGGGAAACATCAGGACACTGGGATCATTATAAGGAAAATATGTATACAACCGTGATTGATGAAATAGATTTTGCTATAAAACCCATGAACTGTCCGGGCGGTATGCTGGTATATAAGATAGAACCTCATTCTTATCGCGAACTGCCTATGCGTATTGGCGAGTTGGGATTGGTACACAGACACGAAAAATCAGGTACATTACATGGTCTTATGTGTGTTCGTTGTTTTACACAAGACGATGCCCACATTTTTATGACACCAGAACAGATACCAGATGAGATAAAAGGCGTTGTTCGTTTGATAGATGAAGTGTATTCAAATTTTGGATTCAAGTATCATGTAGAGTTATCGACAAAACCAGAGAATTCCATCGGAAGTGATGAAGATTGGGAAATGGCGACAAATGGCTTAAAAAAAGCATTAGATGATTTAGAACTTTCCTATGTTATAAATGAAGGTGATGGAGCTTTTTATGGACCAAAGATTGATTTTCATTTGGAAGATTCTATCGGAAGAACATGGCAGTGTGGAACAATTCAGTTAGATTTTCAGTTGCCACAGCGTTTTGAGGCAGAATATATCGGAGAAGATGGAAATAAACATCGTCCTATTATGATACACAGAGTTATATTTGGTTCAATTGAGAGATTCATAGGTATCTTGATTGAACATTTTGCAGGAAAATTTCCGTTATGGCTGTCACCAGTGCAGATAAAGATATTACCTATTTCAGATAAATTTATCAATTATGCAAAAGAAATGGAAAAAACTTTGAAAAAAGAAGGATTACGTTGTGAAATTGATGAAAGAGCTGAAAAAATAGGTTATAAAATAAGAGCTGCAAGACTGGAAAGAGTACCATATATGCTTATAGTTGGCGAGAAAGAAGTTGAAAATAACAGTGTTTCTGTCCGTAAAAGAGATGATGGTGATTTAGGAAATATGCCCATAAATAAGTTATTAGAAATTCTTCGTGAGGAAGAAATCTAAGATAATAACTATATTAATAGGAGGTTGAGAAAGTCAAAAGGGGGACGCTCCGGCAAGGAAGTATTCCAACGAAGCCGCGCTCTCGCTCCGTTCCAGACGTAGCGGTACTAAATTCGCCGTTTCGCTTCTTGCGAAACCGCTCATTAAGTGTCAACGTCTTCCAAGGGGCTTCTTATGGAATACTTCCTTGCCTCCGCTGGATAATTGGCTGTTCTACTTTTTGAAGATTTTGAAGAATGAATGTTACCAGAACTTATGAAATTTCAGGGAGGAGATATGCAGAAAGAGTAGTATTTATATGGGATTCGGAGTTTCACATTTATCTAAACTATATTAACAGAGAAAGGATAGAATATATAAGGTACAAGAAAAAATAAGGAAAACAAAATCATATAAAATATTCTATTGTCATCATGAGATCCGCTTTTCACAGAGTAGGCAAGATATAACCTAGCGGAGGCAATGAAGTATTCCAAAAGAAGCCCCTTGGAAGACGTTGGTACTTAATGAGCAGTTCCG
>CAJUHN010000236.1 GCA_910585935.1 uncultured Lachnospiraceae bacterium
AAAGAAGCCCCTTGGAAGACGTCGGCACTTAATGAGCAAACCCGCAAGAAGCGGGGCTGCGAATTTAGTACCGTTACGTCTGGAACGGAGCGAAAGCGCGGCTTCGTTGGAATACGTCCTTGCCGGAGCGCCCCCTTTTTGACTATCATAATCACCTAAAATAAAAATAATAAAAATTTCATTTGATTTTATAGTAATCTTTATCATTATAATACAGATAAAAAGGAAAGTAAATGAAAAAAGAATAAACAAAAAAAGAACAAGCATCTTAAAAATGCCTGCCCTTTTTTTGTTTACAATAAGCTGATATTTTAAAACATGTCAGTGTTTATTTAGATAGTGCCATTAGATTTCATCTGCTCTTCTTGTCTTTTAATCATCTGACGAACCATTTCTCCGCCGATAGAACCTGTTTGAGCAGATGTTAAATCTCCATTATAACCTTGTTTTAAAGGAACACCTATTTCAGATGCAACTTCCATTTTAAAACGATCTAAAGCTTCTCTAGCTTCTGGTACTTGTGTTCTTTTAGATCCTGAATTATTACTTGCCATGTTGCTTTCACCTCCATAATATTGTCACTGATGGCCATCGATAGGTCATTCAGTTTGTCGATGGCCATTTTGTTACAATCCTCCAACTAGCAAAGCTTGATGGCGTTTGTTACAATGTTTGTATGCCTTCGACTTGTTATTATTATGAGCAAATAAAAAAACAATATGTTGGTAATTTCAGGCAAATATTTATTGAGCTTTTACGGCATTTTTTATAATATCTAATCCTTTCATTAAGAGCTCATCAGAGATAGTTAAAGCTGGCATTAATTTTATAACAGAATTTTTACGTCCGGCACGTTCGATGATCAAACCATTATCAAAACATTGTTTTGTAATAGCGAGTGCTTTATTTTCATCTTTGACATCGATTCCCCAAATACATCCAATTCCTCTTACTTCAATATCATCATTAATAGAAGTGATTTGTGTTTCCAAATAATTTTTTATAATCTTTTCTTTTCTTTTCACTTCTCGTTCAATTTTATTTTTTAACATAAATTCTAAGCCCGCTTTTGCTGCTATCATAGAGAGCTGATTTCCACGAAATGTTCCATTATGTTCTCCGGGAGTCCAGATATCTAATTCGGACTTAAAAAGGGTGAGAGAGAACGGAAGACCATATCCGCCGATAGATTTTGACATAATCACCATATCAGGAACAATATTAGCTCTTTGGAAAGAAAAGAATGTTCCTGTTCTGGCGCATCCTACCTGAATATCATCTACAATAAGAAGAATATCATATTTATCACAAAAAGCACGTACATCTTCTAACCATTCTTCAGAAAATACATGAATTCCACCTTCTGCTTGAACTGTTTCTAAAATGAGAGCAGCAGGAATTTCTACACCAGAATGATCATCTGTGATTAAAGTTTCCATATATTCTATGGTATTTAGATTGGGGAACATATAAGGAGCAGGAATATGAGTGACATAAGGAAGTGAAACATTAGCTCCTCTGCGACTATCTCTGTCGCTGGTAAGCGCTAAAGCTCCTAATGTCATACCATGAAAACATCCCATCAAAGCCCAAATATTCTCTCTTTTTTTCACTTTTCTAGCCAATTTAAGAGCAGCTTCTACTGCATTTGTGCCAGTAGGACCTGTGAACATGATTTTATAATTTAATCCTCTTGGTATCAAAATTTCTTTTTCAAAATATTCAATAAAATCTGCCTTTTTCTCTGTCATCATGTCAAGTGCATGTAAGATACCATCATTTTGCAGATAATCAATTAATTTTTCCTTGATATAATCTACGTTATGACCATAATTTACCGATCCTGCGCCACAGAAAAAATCAATATAATCTGTTCCTATTTCATCTGTGATAATAGAACCTTTTGCTTTGGTGAATACTGTTGGAAAACTTCTACAGTAAGAGCGGACTTCTGATTCATAAGTTTCAAAAATTTCTTTTCTTCGCATTATAATCCTCCATTATATTTTTCATTTATTATAAACATAAAAAAATCTGTATTTATGCAAATCCTTTTATTTGTTCTTTTTCAAATTCTGTTAATCTTTTTTGATAAGCTTCCATAATTGTTTCTTCAAAAGCTAAATGTGGATTTTCTACTCCCAACAACTGAAGCAAATATTTTACAAATAGTGGATTAAGAAGTAAAAAAGGACCAACTGTATATGTGCCAAAAAAATTGTTTCTGCGCAGCCCTTCTAATTTACTATGTGGTTCTATTCCACATCCACGGGTGACATGATAGAAAAATTCCTTTGTATTATCACCATAAGAATGACTGAATTGTGCTTTAAAGCCTATTAATTTCATGCCCTCAAATTCTCCTAATATCATCGAATTATAGCGGTGAAACATATCTCTTTTGGCATAAAGAGGAAAAATACCAAGACCTTTGATACGACTTTTATCTTCATTTTCAATATAGTCTTCCATAATTTCCATTGCATTTCCTGTGAATAAGAAAATAACTCCTTGTTGAATGAATTCTTCTATTTTACTTTTAAAAGGAAGTAATTTTGAAATCACTAACTCCTGCTGATTTTCTGTCATAGGACCTAAATAAATCATATCTACTGGCTGTGATAAAAAAGCAGGAGGGTTATTAATCTTGGTTTCTATCATTTCTATCTCTGGCACACAGGCTTTTAAATATTTCATATTCATCATATCTCCAAATAAGTTGGCAAATTCGGGATATAAAATTTCAACCGTAATGCTCATAATCACTTTGTCCTTCCTTGAATTTTAGAAATCACTTTATCCTTAACTTTCATCGCCTCTTCTGCAGCATATAATTCATGTAAAATAAAAATTTTATTTGTATCAGAAAGATTTAAAAGGTCAGGAGCATCGAGTTCCCTTTCTGTAGAGAACAATTTTTTTTCTGAAACTCCTGCTAATAAAAGACGCAATTTATAATCAGCACATCGCACACCACTGATAATGATGCGGCTGATAGAATCATCATTTAAAAATTCAAAATCCGCGTCATAAATCCATGTCATAATTTCAGAAGAATCCACGCGATCAAATACATCATCTAACATTAAAATAACTTCTTTTTTTCCTTCTTCTTTTCTCACATAATCAAAAACACAAGAACAAGCGATAGGATTTTGCCCCTTTGCCATATGAGTGATCACTTCAATCTGCTTTACCACTTCCTTAGAATAACGTGATTCTACGATATTTAATCTTTGAAAAGAAGCCTTTATTTGAGAAGGAGAAAGACCAAATTCCTGTAATAAACAAATCGCAGTTAATTCATTATAAGAGTTAAAAATACTATTCGCTGTAAGCGGATAAACTTCTGACATTTCTCCTTTTTCTACTGTCATGGTATTTTCTTCAAAATTCAGAAAAGCGATCACATCACTTTTAGGAGAAGAAAATCCACAATTAGGACAATAGGCATTTCCGATATGATGATAACGCACATAGCGATATTGTAATTCCTCATGACATTTCGGACAGATCCTGATATCATGAATAATATTGATACACTTTTTTAAATCGCTTTCTAAAGGAGCGATAGAAAAATAAGTTCTTTTATTTTGAGGCGCTAAATTACAGCTTATTAAATCATCTGCATTTAAAATCAAATGCGATTCTTTAGGAAGACTATCAGAAATAATCTTATAAATAAATTCTGAATGTGCATTGCGGTGAATCGAATCCCGAAATAGATTTGTACAGACTGCAAAAGTAGGACGTACATAAGGATAAATCAATTTTGAACTGCGCTCATCTATTTCAAATACAGCAACTTTTTTCTTCGTCCTGCCAGATAAAGTAGAACCACTTATCAAAGTACTGGCAATTCCCGCATTAATATTAGAACCAGCCCTGTTCGCTAATACATCATAGCCATTATCTGTAAGTACATCTAATATCATATTGCAGACCGTAGTCTTTCCATTTGTACCTGTTACTGTGATGATAGTTTCCGGTTTTTCTATTCTCCCCAAAAAATCAGGACATAATGTAATCGCTAGTTTTCCGGGGAAATAACTCGCATTCATTCCTAATAGCCGCTGTGCCCACATAGCCGCTTTGCTTAAAAAAAGAGCGAATACAAAACGGAGATTTTTTTTCATATAATTCTTAAGTTGCAACCCCCATTCCCTTTCGGTGACAGGAAGAGCAACCATTCTCCTTTCTCTCTATCCATAAAAGTGGAAGGTTTTCTATTTAGTATTTGCTAATTATTAAGAAAAATCCCTAATATTGGATATTTTTTTTCATATTCTCCATAGCTGCTTCTCCAGAAAAGATTCTGATTAATTCCAGCCCTAAATCAATCGAACATCCCATACCCTTAGCAGTAGTAATAGCTCCGTCTGTTACAACCTTATCTTTACAGATAGAAGCTCCTAAAAGTTTTTCCTCAAATCCCGGAAAACAAACCGCTGATTTTCCTTTTAAAATTCCAAGTTCCCCTAAAATACTAGGAGCAGCACAGATAGCAGCTAATTTTTTACCTTGTTCAGCAAATTGCAGCAAAAGCTTTTTTAAACCTTCATGTTTTCCCAAATTAGAAGTGCCAAGCCCGCCGCCCGGCAAAAATAAAAGGTCAGCATCATCAAAAGAAACATCTTTAAATAAAGCATCTGCTTTTATAGAAATATGATGAGAACCATTTATCATCAGATCTTCTCCGATAGAAACCATGCAGACTTCAATATTCGCTCTGCGAAGCAAATCTACAACAGCTAAACATTCAATTTCTTCTAAACCATCTGCTAAAAATGTATATACTTTACTCATATTTTACCTCATTTCTGCGCAGTTTTGAAAAGTTTATTCTGACAGGAATTATGTATACCATAAAATCTGTGATCACCGCGCGGACACAGATCCCACCAGAGAAAAAGTTTAAAAGTATAGAAACAATTTTTATATTCAACTTAGTAGTATAGCAGTAATATTCTTCTTATGCAAGCATGAGAGGAAAACTTTTCTAAAAATATTGATTTTTTATTATATTTCTATTATAGAAATGGTTTTGGGTACATTGTAAAGAGGTTTTCCGCTACGCAAGGAAGTATTCCAGCGAAGCCGCGCTCCGTTCCAGACGTAATGGACACTAAATTCGCAGTCCCTAGCGGAACTGCTCATTAACGGGCAAGCGTCTTCCAAGGGGCTTCTTATGGAATACTTCCTTGCTTCCGCTGCTTTTTTTCTAAGCTAGTTTTTGAAAAATCATAGTTTTAGAGGATGAGTTTTTTGAAAAGATATAGTTGTATGGTTAATCATAGGATATTTTTGGCGCAGGTAGTTCTATATGATAAAATAAATTTCACAAATTCGATAAATCCGAATGAAAGGAGAACACTGTTTATGGTTTTAGATGATACAAAGCTATATGATATGGTATGAGATAGGGTTTTTACGCAATTACATTTTAATCCTGACAGTTGTTTAAGAACACACTCTTTTCATACAAATATCCCATTTGAAATCGATGATAAATTTTCTGTTTATGGATTAGAAAAAATGAAAGATACTCACCTTGATATAATGGATTATATAATTAGAAATATTTTTATTGATATAACAAAAGAAAATGAGAGGATGTATGCACTCGACTGGGAACATAGTGGATTCTTATATAATCCAAGAAATAAAGAAGAACAAAAAAGTATATGGATGAAAGATGATCGTTATTTGGGTGGAGGATATAATGCGTATTTCCCACCATTTTTCCCTGATGCAGATTACTACTTTTTTATTGATGAGAACTTCAGATTTGGATATTTAGGGCATCCTTGGCGTCAAGAAGTGTGGATATTTGGAGAATTATTATTACATAAGTTTGAACAAATATATCCTAAATTAGGATGGATTAAATTAAAATAAATTCCTATAGAAACTAACTTTTTGAAGTATTGTCTATTTCTATAAAAAATTTTGAAACAATGTAGTCACAATCCCATTCGCTTTAGATAATGAATGAAGACCAAAAAACTAACAGTTGCCATAACATCCATTTTCTGGTATAATCTATCCATATGCAAATATCGATAATTATATTAGGCATATAACAATACTAAACAGAAAAAACATATATAGATTTCATGTTATAGATCACCCTTTTTATTCTATTGTTATTCCAAAATTCGTTTTTCACACAGATTAGAACAGCAACAAACTAGCGGAGGAAAGACACTCTTCCAAAAGAAGCCCCTTGGAAGACGTTGGTACTTAATAAGCGGTGCGGTGACGCGCCGAGAATTTAGTACCACTACGTCTGGAACGGAGCGAG
>CAJUHN010000237.1 GCA_910585935.1 uncultured Lachnospiraceae bacterium
AAAATGAACAGAGAATTATGAATAAAAGATATAATAGGAAAAGTATTAGAATCAGAAGGATTTTCTTATATAGGAAGGGAGTTACAACCTAAAGAATTTTTTTATATAGGGGAAGGAACATCACGGTTTCAAAGAAAAGTAAAAAATAGCAAGGGAGAAACGATAAAACAGACAGTTTCTTTACAAGACCATAGATACTGTAAAGAGATATTTTTAAATTTTTATTCAACAGCAGCAGGACATATACTTTATCGAATTGACGATTTTGTTCCAGATTGTAATTCAGATGGACTATATTTTGAAACAGAGGAAGAATATCAGAAAGCCATAGAACAATTTGCAAATATTTTGGTAGAATATGGACTTCCTTTTTTAGAAAAGATAAAAGAGCCAATCCTAAAGTATTATTTAACTGATAAAGATGAGGAAACACTATTTTTTGAACATGAAAAATTAGTCAATCAGATGATAGAACGAGAAAAAATAAAGATAGAGGAATTGGATGTAGAGGGAGTAATCGAATATATAGAAAGAAAGATAGAAGAAGAAAAAGAAAAACCATTTGAAGAAGTAAAAAGGTTATTATTAGAATTAAGTGCGTTATTTGGAGCAGTAGTAAATCAGTATTATTCTTGTCAATGGTATTTGAAAGAAAATTGTGGCTGCCTATTAAAATTCTTAAATTCCCAAAATGATAAAGATACCATGTGTATTCTAAGCAAGTTATATCGGAAATGGAAAAATGTAAGACCAGAAGAGGAAAGAAAAGAAGAAAATGAGCGTCTGCTTAGATGGAAAAAGAAAAAAATAAAAAAGGAAGAAAAAGACGATAATCCTAAGCATTTGTTTATGAATTTAGGAGAAACTGTTTTACCTACCCTAAAAGAAGAATTATTAAAAGAATATAAGTTATGTACACAGTCAAGCAAAGACTATTAGAATAGAAATTAAAAAAAGAAAAAAGATTAACCATATTTTTTAAAAAAGGTTTATTTTAAAAGGAAAATATGGTTTATTTTTGCATAAAAATAAAAGAAATAAAATGAATAATATTGACATTTTTAAAAATGATAGATAGGAGAAATATATTTCATCATGATATAAAAAAGGTGATAAACCAAAATATTTATGTTTTAAAGATGACGGAAATATAAAAAAAAGTAAAATTAAGATGTTTCTATATTATGATGAAAAGAAGTATACAAAGAGAAAAGAGTATAAATTCATTGCCTTAACTTAAAATGATATTAGGAATAAGAAAAAACATTTTAACTAAATTAAAATAAAATCTAATGAAAAGATATATTGTTGGTTAAACAGAAGAGGAGAGTAAAATAGTATGGAATATTTTGATATCAAAAGTGGAGAATGGATAGAAGAAGAATGTGTAGAGGAAAACGGTTTTGTAGTAAATACAAAGGGAGAATTAGTAAAATATAAAGATTTTGATAATCATGTAATAATTCCTAGAGAAGTAAAGGGAATACCAGTTACTTCTATTGGAGATGGAATATTCTATTTTAGTGGAGGGTATGCATTTTATGGCTGCGATAATTTGGTCAGTGTTATAATTCCTGATAGTATCACGTCGATTGGAAATTCAGCTTTTAGTTTTTGCAAAAACTTAACTAGCATTACAATTTCTAATAGTGTAACTTCTATTGGAGATTCTGCCTTTAGAGGGTGTAGAAGTTTAATTGATATTATTATATCTGATAGTGTAACTTTTATTGGAAAAGAAACATTTCAAGGCTGTAGCAGCTTAACGAATGTTAGGATACCAGCCAGTGTAACTTTTATTGGAGAGGGTGCATTTTCTAGTTGTTTTCAATTAAAAGATATTATAGTGGATAAAGAGAATGTAACATTTATAAATATAGATGGAGTTTTATTTGATAAACAGCAACATGCTTTACTTTTTTATCCAGTAGAAAAACAAGATATTTCTTATATTATTCCAGATGGAGTAAAAATAATAGGAAACTCGGCATTTTATAATTGTTATAATTTAAAAAATATTACACTTCCTGATACGATAACAAGGATTGGGGAATGTGCATTTGAGAATTGCTTCCATTTAACAAAGATAACCATACCAGCTAGTGTGACAACAATAGGAGAAAGAGCCTTTACCAGTTGTTATGATTTAAAAGATATTAGTTTATCAGAAGGGATAACAACGATAGGAAGAATGGCATTTTCATGTTGTGACAATTTAACCAGAATCACGATTCCGAATGGTGTAACATACATAGGAACATATGCATTTTCAGATTGTAGAAATTTAAGAAGTATCACCATACCAGCTAGTGTAAAATCCATAGAAATTTACACTTTTTGGGGATGCGATAATTTAGAATCCATTTCTATTTATAATGATAATATTGATATAGATGAAATGAATATATTAGGAGATAGAGAAAAAACAACCATATATGCTCATAAAGGTTCAACAACAGAAAAGTATGCAAAGAGAAAAGGGTATAAATTCATTCCATTGTTATAAAAAACTATTTTAAATTTCTCAAATAAGAAATACCTAAAAATTAGTCCTATATATTTTCTACCGTTTTATTATTTCTTTAGTTTTTTTACTATTCCAATAGACAAAAAATATTATTCCGAAAGCGTTGATATTATTCCGTCAATAGGATATACTACTATTTGAAAAGAGGTAAAAATTTATGTATATGACAGTGAAACAGGCATCAGAAAAATGGGGAATTTCAGATAGAAGAGTTCGTACATTATATTCGGAAGGCAAGATTTCAGGTGTTATCCGTGAAGGACGTAATTGGAGGATTCCATTAGATGCGAGAAAACCAGAAGACAGTCGATATAAGACGGCTGAAAACCTTCTTACAGTGATTGATAAGAAAAAACTTGCTCTAGATTCTAAACGTCCTTTGACAGAAGGAGAAGTTGAACGGTTGACAGAGGAATTTGTAGTTGAATATACATACAATTCCAATGCAATTGAAGGAAACACACTAACTCTTCGTGAAACAGATATGGTATTACGTGGATTAACGATTGCCCAGAAGCCACTGAAAGATCATATGGAGGCAGTTGGACATAAGGAAGCCTTTGATTTTTTGAGAGAATTAGTAAAAGAACAGGTGATATTATCGGAGAGTATCATTAAACAGATTCATTATCTGGTATTAGCAGATAAAAAAGATGACAGGGGGATTTATAGAAGAGTGCCTATAAGAATTATGGGTGCAAAGCATGAGCCTGTGCAGCCATATCTGATTCAACCTAAAATGGAGCGATTATTAGAAGATTATAGAAATAGTACAGAACATATTATTCCCCGACTTGCACGATTTCATATTGAATTTGAGGGAATTCACCCTTTTATTGATGGAAATGGTCGAACGGGGCGGCTGCTTGTAAATTTGGAATTGATGAAAGCAGGATTTCCACCCATTGATATTAAATTTACAGATAGGATTGCTTATTATAATGCTTTTGATGAATATTATATCAAACATAACCTTGGCGCAATGGAAAAACTGTTTACAGGATATGTAAATGCGAGATTGGATAGTTATCTGAAAATGTTGGAAGAATAAAAATATAACAGAGATGTTATCTATTTGAAAGTCAAAATAAATGAAATAAAGAAATCCATAACCATACAAAAAGTATATTTTTCGAGCTGTCATTTAGACAGTTCGTTTTTTTAGTTTTCGCTTATAGCACGATAATAAATTTATATTTCCTGCTCCCCCAAAAAAAATTTAGACCCAGAACGCTCAATTAAATATATAATTTTGAGCCAGACTGTCAACATTAATCTATTAATTTTCTTTATTGAAACAATAAGACTTTATATAATACATAATACCTATAGAATTAAAATCTAGATCTAAAAGGTAAACCATTACTACAATTATACCATTACAAATCCATAACCTTCACTACATAAACTAAAAAAATAAACAAAATAATATAGGAAATATTATTTATTAAAAAATCGTAAATATGATATTTAAAAAATGGAAAAAAAAGTATATAATACAAATAAACTCAAAAAAGGAATGTTTCTCTTTAAATTGGAAAGTCTGTTAAAAACCAGAAAAACTAGATTGACAGAGAAAATGATACATGATAATGTTTTTTTATTAGAAAGGAATGGAGGGGTCTATATGAATGTAAAGCAGTTAGAAGAGATGTTACTGCAGGCACAATTCACTTTACTTCGGTCAAACGTGAAGGAAATCAACATGTATTATAGAATCTATGGAAGAAGTATTTATATCTTTCATGTCTGTGATTTTTCTATGGGTATGACAATAGAGCCTGCCCAATTTCAGAATATCACACGCCAGATAGAGTGGAAATTTTATGACCAAGGATATCAGGAAATTAATCGTTTATCTTTAATAATAACAAATGATATCAACTGGGTGAAACCTATTATAGAGATAGATAAATCTCTATGGATCGTGGATGCGAAAAAAAGTAAATTGATTATCTTTGAAAATCAACCATCTGATTTTTTATCGATTCGGAAGGCATTAGAATCTTTACTAGATGGAAATGTTGTAGAGCATCATAAAAAAACATGGAAATATATCTCTTTCATGAACACTATTTTAATAGCTATCAATATTCTGGTATTTTTAATCACAGAGTGGTTAGGAGATACAACAGACGGCAGATTTTTGGCAAAAGTTGGAGCTATGTATATGCCCTATATTATACAAAAGGGAGAATTTTATCGAATTTTTACTTCTATGTTTCTGCATTTTGGCATTAGCCATTTGACAGGAAATATGGTAACATTATTAGTACTGGGAGATAACCTAGAAAGAGCAGTTGGAAAGTGGAAGTATTTGATTATTTATATAGGAAGCGGGTTAGGAGCTGGTATGACTTCTGTCCTCTTTAATTGGATTACAGGTCAGATGAATGTAGTAGCAGCAGGTGCATCAGGAGCGGTTTTCGGTGTGATAGGAGCATTATTTTATATAACCTTACAGAACAAAGGAAAATTAGAAAACTTGACAGCACCTAAAATGAGTGTTTTAATTCTTTTTGTTTTATATAGTGGGTTCACAACATCTGGAACAGATAATGCTGCTCACATAGGAGGTTTATTCTTTGGAATTTTAATCGCGATTGTATTATGCACGACTATGAAAAAAACAGCAGAAAGGAAATAATGGTCATGAATATCAATATTTATTATGGAGGAAGAGGATTAATAGATGATCCTACCTTACATGTGATCAATGTATGTCAAGAAGTATTAGAAGAATTAAGAGTAAATGTGACACGTTATAATTTACACGAATTAAAAAATAACGTAACTTCACTGCCGCACACTTTAAAAGAAGCAGATGGAGTGATTTTAGCTACTACAGTAGAATGGTTGGGAATCAATGGCTGGATGCAAGTATTTTTAGATGCCTGTTGGTTCTTTGGAGATAAAGAAAAAATAAGCAAAATTTATATGGTTCCTGTGGTATTATCTACTACTTATGGAGAAAGAGAAGCACAACTATCTTTAGTAAATGCGTGGGAGATGTTAGGCGGAAAAACATGTAAAGGAATCTGCGCCTATGTAGAAGACACCATGTCTTTTGAATTGAACAAAGATTATAAAAAGATAATAGAAAAGCAAGCAGAAGATTTATACCGCAGCATCTTCCAAAAAATGCAAATATTACCGAGCAGTACCCTAGCTATTAAACAAAATATTCTAAAAGAAACAATGGATTTCACGCCACAAGAGAGCGAACAACTATCAAAATATGCTTCCGATGATATTTATGTCAAAAAACAAAAAGAAGATATAGAAGAACTTGCCGGATTTTATAAAGATATGTTAGAAAGTTCCCATATCAATACAGAAGAACCCTATATTGAAGAACTGAAAAAAGCCTATGTTGGACAGCCGAATATAAAAGCTACTTATATATTCTCTTTAGAAGATAAGAAAAAAAGTATTATACTAGAAATAGACCACCAAGAGTTTAATTGTTACTATGGAAAAGCAGAAAATGCAGATGTTACAATAAGAATGTCAAGTAAAACATTAGAAGAAATTATATATGGAATAGGAAGTTTTCAAGGAAGCTTTATGAAAGGAAGTATGACAGCAAAAGGAGATTTCGGATTAGTTAAAACATTAGATCAAGTCTTTTCTTTTCGTTCATAATATAATTTAGGTGATTGCAAAACACAAAAAAGAATAGTTATTGTGTTTGTCCTATTTACTGGGAAGTCAAAGGGGACGCTCCGGCAAGGAAGTATTCCAGCGAAGCCGCGCTTTCGCTCCGTT
>CAJUHN010000238.1 GCA_910585935.1 uncultured Lachnospiraceae bacterium
CTTCCTGTTTTAGCAAGGCTCTATGGAGTAACGGTAGATGATTTTTACAAAAAGAACTCAATTGCATACAATAACTATGCACAACGTTTGGTCGCTGTTTATGAAAAGACACGGAAACCAGAAGATTTTATACATTGTCTTTTGGAGTATAAAAAGCTTATGCATGGTGGTGTACTTTCCATTGAAGATAAATGGAATTATGCAATCATTCATCAGTGGATGTTTGAATACTGTAAAAATACGGCGATGGAGTGGTATGATAATATTTTGAATGAAGGTTCTGATTTTGATAAAAATTTATTCTACAGAGCTTGTGCTTGCCGTATTTCCTTCCTTTGTGCAGTGGGGAAAGGGGAGGAAGCTGTACGCCAGCAAAAAGCAAGGGCAGAAGCAGAACCAGAGAATGCCAAAGAAATGGATTTATTGATTGTATCATATATTTATACGGATAAAATAGAGGAGGCCTACGAATGTTTTTTAAAGGCTGTAGAAAAATTTCCGGATGTATGGGAGTTATATATTCATGGCGGAGAAATTTGTGGGAAACTTGAAAAATATAATGAAGCAATCCAATATTTTGATAAAGCCGGTGCAATAGGAACATTTTTTTATGATGAGTTATATTGTAAGGCGATACTATATGAAAAAATAGGGAAATACAAGGATGCATATAAACTGTATCAGGAAATTGCGGAGAAGCTTCGTAAAAATGGCTTTGATGTTGAAGCAGACATGGCTGAAGAAAGTGCAAAAAGGCTGGATATGAAGAAAAACTAAAACATTGGTAAAATCCAATTTGGAAAATGGACAGTGGACAGTGGTTAATCTGAAAACATCATCATGGAAAAATTATTATGGAGAAATTTGAATTTCGCTGCATCTGCCGGGAACTTGATATCTGTCCCCACTCAAAAATGGTTAGACGGAAAAACTGATAAAGATACCTTATAGCAATCCAATAAATTATTGCACATAATTGCATGAGCGAACCACCCTAAACAATCCGAGGGGCGGACAGATGAAAATGCTTTTTCGATTGCGTCTGGCAGTTCTGATGTGGTACGGACTTTTACTTTTCTCAAATATGCCTTGATCTTTGACCACATTTTTTCAATCGGGTTTAGATTCGGGTTGTAGGGAGGCAGGTAAAGATATTTGATCTTTTGTCTAGGATTTTTTTAACCGCTTTTGCATGGTGAGAGCGCATATTGTCCATAATGATGACATCATCTCCGATATTCGTTTTTTGCGGTGTGGTGAACAGATTATTCTACTATTTTTTTTATTTTTACGGGAGGAAATGAAATGGCTAAGATAGAATATCCTGCTGGCTGGCTGCAAGATATAGAGTTTGTGATTATTTTTACTAGATATCAAGATAAATGGGTCTATTGCTGGCACAAGTATAGAAAGAGCTACGAACATCCGGGAGGGCATGTGGAATCTGGAGAAACTCCTATGGAAGCAGCGAAAAGAGAGCTTTTTGAGGAAACAGGCATAAATGATTGTACTATAATTCCTTTATGGGATTATAAATATATTTGGAAAAATGGAAACGGTCAGAATAATGGAAGAGTTTTTTATGCAAAAGCTCACTCTTTGGGGCAACTTCCTGATAGTGAGATGGAGCGAATTGATCTGTTTGATACTGTTCCAGAGAATTATACTTATGACAGAGAAGAAGAACTTCGGGATATTGTAATGATTGAGAAAAGCCTGAATGCGTATATTTGATATGGGGAAGAATGGTTTTCATATATTAGTTCAGAATCATGTAAGTATTATAGTTAATCTTATAATACCTACATGATTCTGTTGGGGCTGAATTTGTAAATACAATGTAAAAAATATAGATTATGGCTAAGAAAAACTTTGAAAAGGAATAAAACATTTCAGGATTAAGTTATCATTGCAGGGATAATGATTGTTGGCATTTCAAATTTGATATATTATTGCTTATTATGAAGATTAATTTGAAATGGTTCTCCAATTTTTTCAAAGTTATTGTTGGATTTTCCGCTTTCTTTTGGCCATTCAGCAGCATATGGGGTTAAAGTAATAAAATCAGCATCTGAATTCAGATATCCATTTTTAAGAGATACAATTTTTAGTATAGCTGTATTAGCATCGGCTGTGTTTAAGAAAAATTCTACAGGATTTCCTAAATTATCCTCTCCTTCTAACTTGATGTCATATCCTAGACCACAAGAACCTTGTTCAAAAGTACAAGAAATTTTTTGGTTGACGTCATTCATTGATAATTTTTCAAAGGTGAGTTTTCTTCCATCTGGAAGAGTAAAGTTTTGATTTAAGAAATAGGATATAGTATTAGAGGCTAGGGCACTTCCATTTGCAGTAAAATGATAATTCCAGTTTCCTTTAACAGATGCTGTAGTATTTTCTTTTTGTATAGTGATATCTTTTAAAAGAATTTCAATATCGAAATCTTCTTGGGAAGAAATATTTTCAAAGTGATAAGTTCCTACACATTCAAAAGTTCCATCAGATACTTGATGGATACCGCCACTGTAGCCAAATGGCATTTGTCCATTGAGAAAGACAGTCGGATCAGCACAGAGGAGGTCAAAGGAAGTGCTTTCATGATTATCATAGTTGAGTGACATAGAAACAATGAGGTCATTATCATCTAAAATGACTTCATGTAAAGTTACAGTCATTCCTTCATAGGTCTGTGATTGATTAAGAACGGTGATATAATCATCAATATTTTTTTCGATTCCTAAAAAGCTGCTGATATGATAAGAAGCTAATTTTACCGCTGCATATACTTGATTTGGAAAGAAACTTCCTAAAAGAGTGAGGCTTAAAACAGCAGCGCAACATGCAGCTAATTTTTTATTAGAACGCTTGATAGACTTTTTCATTTTTTTCATCTCCAATTCATTTAATTTACAAATTTCATAACTTTCTAATTCATTATCCATATAATTTGATAGAGTATAAATATTTTTATCCATAAATTATATCTCCTTTCTGATAAACTGTGGAAAACATTTTCTGATTTTTCGCTTTCCACGACTGATGCGATTATATAAAGTGTCTTTTTTTAATCCCGTTTCTTTTGAAACATCTTCTAAACTGGCTTCTTCTAAAAAAAGGCGTTTAAAGATGCTCTGATCTTCCTCTGACAGGCAGGATAATATTTTTTGTACCTCTTCTGAAATCTCATTTTCTAATAGGGCTTGTTGCACCAAATCTTCAGAAGGAACTTCTGCTTCTTCTAAAATTTCTTTTTCTAAAATTCTTAAATATTTTCGCTTATAATCAATCGCTTTATATCTTGCTATACCAGCTATCCAGTTTTTAAAAGAGCTTTTTTCTGGTTCAAAACAATCCATATGATTCCAAATTCCCAATAAAACATCATTTATACATTCACTTTGATAATCAGGGAGATGATAGAGCTGTTTTTGAATCACAGTTTTTATTACCCAACCATATTGTTCTATGATATAATCTAAAGCTCTTTCATTTTTTTTCTTTGCTTGTGAAATAAAATTTTCCTCATTTATTTTCATAAATTATTACTCCAATCTGTTCGTAAGCTTACGTTTTTTTACAACACTTCCTTGCGTTATATTTATAAATACGAAATGAAAGAATGAAAATCTATCCAAAATAAAAAAATTTTTTAAAAACTAAGATATTTTAGTATAAAATAAAAATAGAAGAGAGGCAATCATTAAGTTTTTGATTAAAACAAGAGGTGATATAATATTTTGGTGAAAGGTTCGCAGAAGCAAAGCAGTATTCCAACAAAGCCGCGCTTTCGCTCCGTTCCAGACGTAGCGGTACTAAATTCGCAACTCCTTACAGAGCTGCTCATTAAGTGCTAACGTCTTCCAAGGGGCTTCTTATGGAATACTGCTTTGCTTCTGCTAGTTTTTTGACTATTCTAGAAAAATTAGGGCTATTGCAAAATGCAAGTTTTCCACAATATATAACAGTAATATTTTGAATTGTTACACTATATATTGAGGAAATCCGTTATTTTACAACAGCCTCTTGAAATATAATAGAAGTAATACTCATAATTTATTGCAAAATCCAATTCCAGGAAGCTTTTTAAATTTGCCCATGATATAAACTAGCACAGGAAAAGATGCCCTATTCCGAAAGAAACCCCTTGGAAGACGTTGGTACTTAATGAGTAGTCCTGTAAAGGGCTACGAATTTAGTACCATTACGTCTGGAACGGAGCGAAAGCGCGGTTTCGTTGGAATAGGGCATCTTTTCCTGTGGGAACCTTATTGCCAAAGTACTTTCTAAAACTCTATATGGTTAAATTGTAACGGATAAGCTATATTTTTTTAAATTCTAAAAAAAATGACTAGACTATTTTGTCGTTTTGTGAGAAAATAAAAAAAGGATACATTGACAAAATTTATCAATAGCATTTTAACATGATTGAGTAAAAAATTCCCTATCTCTTAAGCAGAGGAATGAATTTGTTATCAAAAAGAGAGGGAAAGTGTAAGAGTATCCAACATAATTTATTTTTGAAAGGAGTCTTATAATGATTTATTCACATGAAGTAGAAAAAATGTGTACAGTAGCACAAGGCGTTTCTCATGGTGCAGCTCCTATTCCAGAGGAAGCAAAATGGGTAAAAGCTAAGGAAGTGAAAGATATCTCTGGATTAACACATGGTATAGGCTGGTGTGCGCCTCAACAGGGAGCTTGTAAGCTTACCTTGAATGTAAAAGAAGGAATTATCCAAGAAGCTTTAGTAGAAACGATTGGATGTTCTGGTATGACACATTCTGCTGCTATGGCATCTGAAATTCTGCCAGGAAGAACGGTTTTAGAGGCTTTGAATACAGACCTTGTTTGTGATGCGATTAATACAGCGATGAGAGAATTATTCTTACAAATCGTATATGGTAGAACACAATCTGCATTTTCTGAAGAAGGACTTCCGATTGGAGCTGGATTAGAAGATCTTGGAAAAGGACTTCGTTCTCAAGTTGGTACTATGTATGGTACATTGAAAAAAGGTCCTCGTTATCTTGAAATGGCAGAAGGTTATGTGACAGGTATTGCTTTAGATGAAGAAGATCATATTATTGGCTACCAATTTGTAAGTCTTGGAAAGATGACAGATTTTATTAAAAAAGGTGATGATCCAAATACTGCGTGGGAAAAGGCTAAGGGACAATATGGCAGAGTGGATGATGCAGTAAAAATTATTGATCCAAGACAAGAATAAGGAGGTATTCAAAAATGGCTTTATTTGAATCATATGAAAGAAGAATTGATAAAATCAATGCGGTTTTAAATAGTTATGGAATCGCTTCTATTGAGGAAGCAGAAAAAATCACAAAAGACGCCGGATTAGAAGTTTATGATCAAGTGAAAAAGATTCAGCCAATTTGTTTTGAAAATGCTTGCTGGGCTTATACAGTTGGCGCTGCAATCGCAATTAAAAAAGGCTGCAAAAGAGCGGCAGATGCTGCTGCAGCTATTGGAGAGGGACTTCAAGCTTTCTGTATTCCGGGTTCTGTAGCAGATCAACGTAAAGTAGGTTTAGGACATGGAAATTTAGGAAAGATGTTATTAGAAGAAGAAACAGATTGTTTCTGCTTTTTAGCTGGACATGAATCTTTTGCAGCAGCAGAGGGTGCTATCGGTATTGCAGAAAAAGCGAATAAAGTTCGTCAAAAACCTTTAAGAGTTATCTTAAATGGTCTTGGAAAAGATGCTGCACAGGTTATTTCTAGAATTAATGGTTTTACTTATGTAGAAACAGAAATGGATTATTATACAGGAGAAGTAAAAGAAGTATTCCGCAAATCTTACTCTAATGGACTTCGCGCAAAAGTAAATTGCTATGGTGCAAATGATGTTACAGAAGGTGTTGCTATTATGCATAAAGAAGGTGTAGATGTATCTATTACTGGTAACTCTACTAATCCTACTAGATTCCAACATCCTGTTGCAGGTACATATAAAAAAGAATGTATGGAACAAGGAAAGAAATATTTCTCTGTTGCATCTGGCGGTGGAACAGGACGTACTCTTCATCCAGATAATATGGCAGCAGGACCAGCTTCTTACGGTATGACAGATACTATGGGACGTATGCATTCCGATGCACAGTTTGCAGGTTCTTCTTCTGTTCCAGCACATGTAGAAATGATGGGATTAATCGGTATGGGCAATAACCCTATGGTTGGTGCTACTGTTGCTGTAGCAGTTTCTATTGAAGAAGCAGCAAAGGCTGGTAAATTCTAAGAAATAGCGTATTTTC
>CAJUHN010000239.1 GCA_910585935.1 uncultured Lachnospiraceae bacterium
GGAACGGAGCGAAAGCGCGGCTTCGCTGGAATACTTCCTTGCCGCAGCGTCCCCTCTGACTTTTTCATCACCTATTATTTATTATAATTTACAATCTTTCCAAAATCTGGTTTTAAAGAAGCTCCACCCACTAATCCACCATCAATATCTGGCTGTGCAAATAATTCTGGTGCGCTAGAAGCAGATACACTTCCGCCATATTGAATACGAATTGCCTCTGCTGTCGCTTCATCATAGATTTCACCAATACACTCCCGAATCGCCTTACAAACTTCCTGTGCCTGCTCAGTAGTTGCCACTTTTCCTGTTCCGATAGCCCAAATAGGTTCATAAGCGATAACTGCTGTTTTCGCCTGTTCAGAAGTTACATCTAAAAATGCGATTTTAATCTGCTGGCGAATCCAATCAATCGTGATCCCTTGTTCTCTTTGCTCTAAAGATTCTCCACAGCAGATAATCGGAGTGATTCCATGTTCAAATGCTTTTTTTACTTTTTTATTTACGGTAATATCTGTTTCTTTAAAATATTCTCTTCTTTCAGAATGTCCGATGATAACATATTTTACACCTACATCTGTCAACATATTTGGAGCGATTTCACCTGTATAAGCACCGCTCTCTTCAAAATACATATTTTCTGCACCGATAGAAATATTACTTCCCTTTGCTGCTTCCATAGCCGGAATAATGGAAATAGCCGGTACACAGAATACTACATCCACATCTTCATTTCCTACCAATGGTTTTAATTCGTTCACCAAAGCAACTGCTTCGCTAGGGGTTTTATTCATCTTCCAGTTTCCTGCAATAATTTTTCTTCTTGCCATTTCAATCCTCCATTCCTATGATGCCTTTTTTTATTTATTATCGGCTGCTGCTACTCCCGGCAATTCTTTTCCTTCCAAAAATTCCAGAGAAGCGCCACCGCCAGTAGAAATATGAGTCATCTTATCTGCAAATCCTAATCTCTTCACTGCATTTACGGAATCACCACCGCCTACTACTGTAGTAGCATCTTCTAAATCTGCTACTGCACGGCAAACTTCTAATGTACCCTGTGCGAAATTATCAAATTCAAATACGCCCATTGGTCCGTTCCATACCACTGTTTTCGCACCATTTAATGCTTCTTTATATAATGCGATCGTCTTAGGTCCAATATCGAATCCAGACCAGCCAGCTTCTATCGAATCTACAACAGCTTTTTCAGTATCATTAGAAAATTCTTTTCCTACTACATGATCCACTGGCAATAAAAGTTTTACGTTCTTTTCTTCTGCCTTCTTTATCATATCCAGAGCATAATCCATTTTGTCTGCCTCTAATAAAGACTTTCCAACTTCTTGTCCTTGTGCCTTTAAGAAAGTATATGCCATACCGCCTCCAATAATTAAAGTATCTACTTTCTCCAATAGATTATTGATAACAGCGATTTTATCAGATACCTTTGCACCACCTAAGATAGCTACAAAAGGACGAACCGGTTTTTCTACTGCTTCTCCTAAGAATTTAATCTCTTTTTCCATTAAATAGCCAACTACATTTTCTTTTGTATATTTGGTTACACCTACATTAGAACAATGTGCTCTGTGAGCTGTTCCAAATGCATCATTTACAAAAATTTCATTATCGCAAAGTGCAGCTAATTCCTTAGCATAAGCTTCTGCGCTTTCTTCTTTTCCATATTTAGTTTCTTCCACTCTATAACGGGTATTTTGAAGTAATAAAACTTCTCCTTCTTTTAATTCCTTTGCTGTATTCTGTGTTTCCACACCTGTTACTTTTGGATCATCAATAAATTTTACATTCACTCCAAGACGTTCTGTCAAAGCTTCTGCTACAGGTGCTAAAGACATTTCTGGTACAGGCTCTCCCTTTGGCTTTCCTAAATGAGAACAAAGAATTACCTTTGCACCCTGATCTAATAATTTTTTAATAGTCGGAATCGCACCATCAATACGATTATAGTTTTGAATCACACCATCTTTTAACGGCACATTAAAATCACAACGAACTAATACTTTTTTTCCTTTTATATTGCTTAAATCATCTACAGTTTTTTTGCTTAACATCTCAAATTTGCTCCTTTCGAGGAATTCTTATCTTTTTTACTCATCTTATTATCAAAAATCTGCTTTTCATTATTATAATGAACAAAAGGTCCGGTCCATAAGACCGGACCCAAGAAGGTCTTTTTTGCTTAGTTTAATTCAGCGAAGTATTTAATGGTACGAACCATCTGGCTTGTATAAGAATTTTCGTTATCATACCAAGAAACAACCTGTACCTGATAGGTATCATCATCGAGCTTGCTCACCATTGTCTGAGTAGCATCGAATAAAGAGCCATAAGTGATACCAATAATATCAGAGGATACTAACTGCTCTTCTGTATATCCAAAAGATGCGGAAGAAGCTGCTTTCATAGCTGCATTGATGCCTTCTTTTGTGATATCTTTTCCTTTTACAACTGCTACTAAGATAGTAGTAGAACCGGTCGGAACAGGAACTCTTTGAGCAGAACCGATTAACTTGCCGTTTAACTCAGGAATAACAAGACCAATTGCTTTTGCAGCACCTGTGGAATTAGGAACAATATTCACTGCTGCTGCACGTGCTCTTCTTAAATCACCCTTTCTGTGAGGTCCATCAAGTACCATCTGATCACCTGTAAATGCATGGATAGTGCTCATGATACCGCTCTGGATTGGAGCATAGTCATTTAATGCTTTTGCCATAGGTGCTAAACAGTTTGTTGTACAAGAAGCTGCAGAAATAATAGTATCTTCTTTTGTTAATGTGTTTTCATTTACTCCATATACAACAGTAGGGAGATCATTTCCAGCAGGAGCAGAAATAACAACTTTCTTTGCACCAGCATCAATATGAGCCTGAGATTTTGCCTTAGAAACATAGAAACCTGTACATTCTAGTACAACATCTACACCAAGTTCTCCCCAAGGAAGTTTGGAAGCATCTGCTTCTTTGTAAATTGTGATTTTCTTGCCTTTTACGCTGATGTAATCTTCCCCAGCTTCCACTTGGTCGCAATATTCATATCTTCCCTGTGCAGAGTCATATTTTAATAAATGAGCTAACATAGCAGGACTTGTTAAATCGTTGATTGCTACTACTTCATATCCTTCTGCTCCGAACATCTGTCTGAAAGCAAGACGACCAATACGGCCAAAACCATTAATTGCTACTTTTACTGCCATTTTTGATTCCTCCTAATGTTAATAAAATTTGATGGATTTTATAATTAACTGCTTGTCCAAATGGAAAAACAGTTCTATAACAACATGAAGTTTGTTAAACAAAAATCAATCTATAGTTATTTTACCTAATTTAGCCAAAAATTTCAAGCTAATTTTTTATTTATTTTTATATATTTTTTTTAAATTATTTGTAAAACTTGCATAAAGTATTCTTATTCAACATTTTATCCATTTTTTACATCTCATCTTTTACATAACCAGCAATATTATACGCATGATCTGATATACGTTCTAGATTGCTGACAATATCTAAAAATTCGATTCCAGCAGAAGGTTTACATTCATTATTTGACAGCCGCGCGATATGTTTCTCTCTCAATTCTTCCTCTAAAGTATCTACCATATCCTCATATTGGCTCACTTTTCGGACGTCCTCCACACTATTTGTCTTTCTCGCTTCTACAGAATAAGCGAACGCTTCTACCACTCGTCCTCCGATCTCTTCTAAATCTGAAATTGCTGTATCAGAAAAAACGATCTCATGTTCCATTAAGTAATTCGCTCTCTCCGCAATATTTTCTGCATGATCTCCTACTCTTTCTATATCACTGATGCTATAAAATAAATTATTTACGGTCAATTTCTGTTCTTCTGTTAAAGAAAGATTATTAATTTTGACTAAGTATTCTGTCAATAATTTCTCCAAATTATTAATCGTTTCTTCTGTATGAAATACCTTTTCTGCTAACTTCTCATCTCTTGTCATCACTGAATCCATAGCATCAATCACATTTTGTAATGTCAAACGTCCCATACGCACTACCTCTTCCTTTACTGCTTCTACACCAGCAGAAGGAGTTTCTAAAAGACGGACATCTAAATGTTTTTTTGCTAACACTTCATCTGCTACTATATCATCTTTCTGCTCATCTTTGATAATAAAACCAGATAATTTCACCAGTTGATTTGCAAATGGAAATAATACTAATGTATTTGTGATATTAAAAATGGTATGAAAAATAGAAATCTGAACACTATTTATCATAGAAACTGCCAAGTCTTTCTGAATCTGAAATACAATAAATGTAAGAATTCCAAATAGTCCTGCCCCTATCACATTAAAAGATAAATGAATAGTCGCTGCTCTTTTCGCATTTTTTCCTGCTCCTGCACTGGATAAAAGTGCTGTAAAACAAGAACCTATATTTTGTCCTAATGTGATGAAAATAGCAGCATTAGTAGTCACCACTCCATTCATTGCTAATGTCTGCAAAATACCTACGGAAGCAGAAGAACTCTGTAATAACATAGTCACAAGTGCTCCCACAAGAATTCCTAAAATTGGATTATTCCCTAGCACTCGAAATGCTTCTGAAAAAATAGGAGAATCTGTGAAAGGAGCAATCGAACTTGACATAAATTCAAGCCCTATAAACAAAAGAGAAATGCCTATCAAAATCTCTCCTATTAAAATCTTTTTCTGTTTTTTACAGAATAAAAGCATAAGTGCTCCCATTCCTATTAATAAGGGTGCATAAAATGCGGGTTTTAATATTTCAAAGGCATCTCCTAATTGGCTCATAGATACAATCCATGCTGTAATCGTAGTTCCAATATTCGCTCCCATGATAACACCGACTGCCTGTGATAATGTTAAAATTCCTGCATTCACAAATCCGACCACCATAACAGTTGTTGCACCACTGCTCTGTATGATCGCTGTAATTAACGCTCCTACTAAAACTGCCATCAGACGATTATTCGTCAAAAATCCTAACAGCTTCTTCATTTTTCCGCCAGCAGTCTTTTGTAAACCATCTGCCATGATATGCATTCCATATAAAAACATACCCAGACCGCCTATGAATTGAAATATGGCTTTGACATTTTCTACCATTGTTATAATTATCTCCTTTGTTTTTCTAAAACTTTATCTTTTCTTAACATATATTTAATATTATCATATCCTTACTCTTTTTCAAGAAGTTTTTTCTCGCTTTCTATAAACTCTTTTGTTTTTTCTCTTTTCTTTTCGCAGAAAATAAAGTAAAATGATAACATAAAATTTTATTATTTTAGGAGGATTTATGTCAAATTTTATTTTTCCTGACTATCATGTTCATACTTGTTTTTCTGGAGATAGTGAAACTTCTGTTCAAGCCATGTTAGATTCTGCTATCCATCTAGGCTTAAAAGAAATCTGTATCACCGATCACTTAGACTATAACTACCCAAACACTCCTGACTTTTTTCTCTTTGATATAGAAACATACTTTTCCACTCTATCTGCTATAAAAGAAAATTATCAAGACACGTTAGATATCCGAATTGGTGTTGAATTCGGTCTGCAGCCTGAACTAGGAGAGAAACTATCTCAAATAGCCTCTCAATATCCATTTGACTTTATCATAGGCTCTTCTCATCTCGTTCAACAAGTAGACCCCTATTATCCCCAATATTGGGAAAATAAAAAAATAGAAGATTGTCTTTTTCAATATTTTCAAACTATTCTAGATAACTTAAAAACTTGCAAAAATTTTGATGTCTATGGACATCTAGATTATATCATTCGATATGCTCCTATTCCTATCCTAAACTATCCTTTTGAAACATATCAATTTATTTTAGAGGATTGCCTTAAAACTCTTATAGAAAATGGAATCGGAATAGAAATCAATACTTCTGGTTTTAAATATGGTCTTAATCAACCACATCCATCTATTGATATCTTAAAGTGTTATCGAAAACTTGGAGGCGAAATTATCACGATAGGCTCTGATGCACATAAAAAAGAACATATCGCCTATGCATTTGATAAAGCAAGCACGATTTTAAAAGATTGCGGATATTCCTATATTACTACTTATAAAAATAGAATACCAAAATTTATTCCCATTTAAAAAGTTTTTTGGGTGAGTATGTATCTTATTTTGTTGACAGAGGTTCAAGTTTCGTTGACAAAGGTTCGCATAGGAACGATATGCTTCCAACGAAGCCGCGCTTTCGCTCCGTTCCAGACGTAGCGGTACTAAATTCGCCGAACCTGTAGG
>CAJUHN010000240.1 GCA_910585935.1 uncultured Lachnospiraceae bacterium
AAAAATAATGAAGAATTATCCATATAGTTTCATCCTTTCAAACTGATAGATAACTTCTGATTATCCATTACAATTATATCATATAATTGTAATTATTCCAATACTTTTTCCACTTTTTTCATATATATATTTAAAATTGTAAAAAACTACTGCTCACAAACTTTTTATATTTTTCATAATTAAAAAATCCTATTTTATGAATATTACATGACTAATCCAATTAGCATAATAGGTTAATTTAATCTATTGTGCTAGTTAAATTAAATAATACTCATAAAATAGAATTTTTTACTTGCGCAGAATAGAAAAACTCAAAAGAAACACTTTTATAAATTCCAGCTTTCAAGTGAACTAGCACAACGAGTTAATTTATCACCAGTTATATAAGCTCTCACGACTTTTTTTTGAATTCTTCACTGTAATGTATAGACATGATTTCTCCTCCTTGGATAATAAAAAATTATTCTATCATATTATACTAACAAATTATTACTAAATCAGTATACCATTACATTTTCATCCATATGTATCATCTCCCTCCTAAATAATGGATAAAACAAAAGCGACCAACTTTTTAATCAGTCCCTTGTCAAGTAGACAGCTTAAATATTTAAAATAAAGTGCTGATAATGACCACGCGGATATACGTGGTTATTCTCTACACACACTATTTTTCTTTATATTTCTTAATACATTTGTTTGGGGGAATGGGATATTCTATCGGTTTTTCTAATGCCAGAAGCCTCATTTCGCACTTCGAGCGATGTTTTGCAATGGTATCTGTCCTACAGACGTTCCTCACTATAAAACCTTATGTAATCCCTTATGGCGTACTTCCGTAATGCTTCATTCGTGATTTCATACATTTGGTACATTTCTGATTTGATAATGCCCCAAAAACCTTCCGTAGAACCGTTATCAATACAGTGTCCAACTCTGGACATGGACGAATCCATCTGCTGCTTTTTTAGTATCCCCTGTCACTGTGAAAAACAGGCTTCGCATCTGGATTTGCGGCGATTGCCTTGTCAAATGTCCTGAATACAAGCCGGTTATCATTTCGGCTACTAATGACATAAGAAACCGGATACCTGTCGTATCAGTCCAGAATCATGCTTAAATACAGTTTGCCTTTTCCGCCCGGAATCTTAAATTCTGTTACATCGGTTGACCACTTTTGGTTAGGCGCTGTTGTATAGAAATCTCTGTTAAGTTTATTTTCTGCCGTTGTCTGTGGTGTATAAGGGCTGTATTTTTTCTTTTTCTTCCGGATCACAGAATGAATCCCCTGTTTTTGCTGTATGGTTGAAATGATTAATCCATGATGTCATTCTTTAGTAACTTAAAATATGGTAGAAACATTCATCGTATTCCCTGATCAGCCCCATCAGTTTTATGTTTTCCTGCTCTTCCAACGGGATTTCCCAGTGCATCCATTTGTAATAAGCTGCCCTGGAAACTTCAAGCTGCCCACACATCCATCCGATACTCCATCCCTTTGTTTCATTGCATGGTTGTTTTTCTTCTCACTTCTGCCATATAGATTTCCCTTTTTGGACTGTAATCCTTAAGTTCTCTATTAGCATTCGACACCTGAGTACCTCACATGAAGATATGTTGTATTTTGCAACAACATCGTTCACACTCCCTTCCCCTGACAGGACTGCTTCCACACATATCTTTTTAAAATCCGAAGAATATGAGGAATTTCCAGGGGTCTTGATGAATGTGGTAATGCTATAAAGCCTGTATTTGGCAACCCATTGCTGCAATGTTGTTTTCCCTATGCCATATTTTTCGGCAAGAAAAGAATAGGAACTTCCGTCAAGGTATTCCTGTGAAACCTTTGCACGGAATTCTGGTGTATATGATGATTTAGCCATAAAAATACCTCCTAAGCAGATTTTGGTTATTTCCATTGTCTACTTAAAAGGTTTCATATCATTTTACAGTTGAGCACCTTTTGCTTGGTCATTTATTCTGTTGTCGGATATTGCTTGGAAACGGCATTTGCTACATACCAAAACATAACTGGTGGTATAGCATTACCTAATGCTCTATATTGAACAGACTCGCTTCCAACTAATTCAAAGGTTTCTGGGAACGATTGTATTCTTGCTACCTCACGAGGAGTAAAACGCCTATATCGTCCATCCACCATGAGAACGGGATCAGTGCTATTTAAGGAAACTTTTGCAAGATGTGCTCCTACAGTATTACAAGGTTTTATAATATCCTGTGCTCTTCCTTTATTCATGGATTCTCTATTTTTCATCATACCTGCTACAGCTCGGTCACTAAAAAAATACTTTTCATCTACGCTTTCTTCAATAATTGTACTGAGTGGTACGAACTTATCTTCATCTTCAAATACAAGCTCTGGAAATGTAAAGTCAATTTTCAAATCTTTACGAAAACCAACAATAATAACTCTTTCTCGTTTTTGAGGTACTCCGTAATTAGCTGAGTTCAAAATTGAATATTTGACATCATAACCACTATCTTCAAATTCTTTAATAATTAGTGGAAAAGCACTTCGTTTATTGGCTGTTAAAATACCTTTCACATTTTCTGCAATAAAACATTTGGGTTGCTTTTCTCTTAATACTCTACACATTTCAAAGAACAATTTGCCTCTATCGTCCTTGATACCTAATCGGAGAGGATTCTGTGCAACAATAGAAAAAGACTGACAAGGAAACCCCCCTGTCAAAATATCAAACTCTGGAATTTCATTGCTTTTTACCTCACGAATATCTCTGTTGTCTGGAGTAACGCCAAAATTCTTTTCAAAAATCGCACAAGCATTTGGGTCAATGTCATTAGCGTACACAATTTCCATGTTGTTTGATTCATAGCGTTTACCTTGAAAATCAAAACCACCCAAAAGTCCTACATCAGTTCCTCCACAACCACAGAAAAAAGATGCTACCTTTAGTTTGTCCATGTTAATAACTCCTCAAATCTTCCTACCATAGTTGGATCAAAAGTAATATCTGCCCCATCACTTGGAATCATATTAATCATATCCTTCTTATACAAGCCAACTGGGTCTTGCAACAAGAACAATTTCTTTTCTGATTTACTTAACAATAAACGATAAACATAATATCTGTCATGCGTACTGCTTGCGGTGTTCCATTCATTCTTGGTCAAGTGAATTCTATTAAAGTGAAGTGGCTTAGAGCTAATTGTCGTTTTCACTTCAATATAACGCTTGCGTTCATCCAATTCTATAGAGCTGATATCATAACCAACAGCAAACTGAGTAGGGATACGCTTGATGAGATGAATAAGGTCTGCACGACCTCCAACCTTAACTCGCATACACTCATGCCCATGAACAAGACTTTCTCCAATATCTCCAATGTCTTTAGTTGTAAAACTATCGTAATCACTTGCAATTCGACGCTCAAGTTCGTTTTCTCTATCAACCATATCAGAGGTTACTGTGTCGGCTTCACTTACAATATTTTCTTTAAGTTTTTTCAACTCTACTTCATCAGTTGCTATATATGCAAGAATGTCTGTTGCAAAATCTGTGTTCTGAATATCTCTATTCACATACGAAAACCAACCTTTAGTACAATTTTTAACTGCCTCCAAAGAACCCAAACGATTTTTCAACATTATATCATATTCGGCAAACCATTCACTTGATTCGCAAAACTTGATTATTGCTTCTTCTTCAAGCGTATTAAGATAATACATTCGGCTGTCGTATGTTTTGAGTAAATTGGCTATTTCCATATAATCAATAATATCTCCAGCATATCTAATTACATCGCCCGTTTGATCGTATTCAACTTCATCTTTTCGATTTTTCAGAATACGCTCCCATGTTTTTTCTACTCCTTCATTATCACGAGTTACTCTCAAATCATTGAAAACACAATGACAGATTTCAAATTTAGTAACTCCTACAGAGTTTCCATCTCCTTCATTTGCATGGCGAAGCAGTTTCAAAATATATTGTGCTGGTTTGAAATGTATCCCAGCTTCAATTTGCTCTAAAACATTTTTTGGCTTGATATGTGCTCCAGGATACTGAAAGTTATAGAGAAAAGTTTTAAAACACTCAACCAAGTCCTGATGTTCTGCTAATTCTATAGCTCTCCGTCCAGGCTTATCAGTTGTATTGGTATGTTCAATAAATCCAAACAATGCAGATATTTCAGTTCTCCAATTATTTATAGTTTTCAATTCCCTATGGGCATTGCCTGGATATCTGTAAATCGCAGAGTTTACAGCTGAAACAAAATCATTAACAGGCAACTCGCCAACAGAGGTTATTTCCTCTGCCATATAAATTAAAACATTTTCAATATCACCCTTAAAACGAGGTCGAACATGATGAATTCTAAAATAATATTGTTCTGGTATTACATATTCACTCATAGTTTAATCCTCCAACATTTTTTTTACTTGTTCTGCAATAGCTTGTGCCATCAAAGGAGGAACAGCATTTCCAACCTGTCTGAACTGCTGTGTTTTATTTCCTACAAACTTAAAATTATCTGGGAAAGATTGGAGTCTTGCACATTCCCTAACCGTAGGAACTCGGTTATACTTATAATGGAAGTGATGGCGATGCCCAGTATCAATAGTAGGGGCTGGTTTATTACTTGCAAAGCGTGTCCATGCCACATGAAAGTTTCTTGAATTTCTAAGTTCATCTGGCAAGTCTTTATAATTGCCGCCATCTGGAACAAGAGCAATAATACTGGTTACTTTCTCCGAATGGTTTGCAGCTACATGGTTAAATACTTGCTGAGAATTCTTCCTCATCAGCTTCTGATATTCGTTTTCTGGTTCTGTTGCATATTCTGATACTTCTTCACCAAGTTCATATTCCAATGGGGGAAGATCTGAGAGAGCCATACTACAAGTAACAATATCTTTACTGATTACAGGATACTCAAAAGAGCCTTTTTTTCTACCTACAAAAACAACTCTTTTCCTGGTTTGAGGTACACCATAGTCGGAAGAACACATAATTTTATATTCTACTATATATTCCATATCCGTAAATTTTCTAATGATACTATCCTTTATTTGTCCGCCAAAAAGACTTACCAATCCTGGAACATTCTCAATTACAAATGCTTTAGGCTGAATTTCTTGTACCAATCTAATATACGATAAATATAGCTTGTTTCGTGGATCATCGAATTTTCTTGAACCAGATAATGACATACCTTGACAAGGAGGACCACCGATAATCACATCAATGGTTTTATCACCAATCAAAGGTTTAATATCATTTTCGTATGTAATTTGAGTAATATCGCCACAAATTGATTTAACACCTTTATGGTTCAACTCAAATGTTTCAAGTGCTTTTTCATCATTATCAATACCGACAAGAATATCATAACCAGCACATTCAAATCCATATGACAACCCACCTGCACCACAAAATAAGTCTAATACATTAAATGTGCTCATTGTTATCATTCTCCAATTTCTTTTATCTAATGTTTTCTCTACACACCTTGAAATCGTTCATGCTTCGCTTAATTTGAAAACGCCAAGAATTCGTCCTTTAAATCCTTCGCTTTGAAATATTCCATAATTTTGAAACTTCGCTTACTGTCATAAATTCTATTTTATCACTCCCATCAAATACACTTCCCTTATATTATATTCGACGAAATGGATAAAAGCAATAGACTTGAGAAAAGTTTTAAATTTGAAGGGGCATTTTTTACAAACTATTCAAAATAGTATTTCTGCTTGATCTAAAAACCATGCTTTTACATACTCGATGGCTGATTTTCTTTGTTCTTCTGTTTTAGATATGATATGTATATATTGGCATTCTTCCCCATATTTTTTAGCCTATTGTGAAATGGTACTTTTGGCAATATTGTATTCTGGAGTTATTTCAACAGTAGACTTGTCACCAGCTATATAGCCTCTTACAACTTCTTTCTGGAAATCCTCGCTATAATATACTGACGTAATTGTTAATCCTCCTAGTATAAAAAATATTATATATTATCCAAACAAAGGGTTGCAAATTTAGTATACCATTACACTCAAATATATACTCATGTAACTATGTCAAAATAATGAAATATACTTACAAATAAACATCCAAGAAAAAATTTTCATATATAATCTATTAGCAATCCATCTTTTATTATGTTAATGAATTGCTAATTTTATACACCAAATTTAACAGATAATCAAGAGTTATCCATTAGATTTAATGAAGAAGAGTTATATGAATAAT
>CAJUHN010000241.1 GCA_910585935.1 uncultured Lachnospiraceae bacterium
GAGAATTTAGTGTCCGTTACGTCTGGAACGGAGCGAAAGCGCGGCTTCGTTGGAACGTTCCTTGCCGTAAGCGACCCTCTTTCTACCTCACATGTTCATGCGTAAATAAATGTTCCTGACAATACTCATAATTCCCATTACATTTCGAGCAAAAACGAAATTCTAAATCTTCCCCGTCTTTCTCTGTTCTCCCACAGATCGCACATTTATGTTTACTGATCCCATGTGGTGTTTTTATTTGCTGCTGATAATTCCTTCTCCTGCGAATTTCTCTAGGATCAATTCTCCTCAAATTACGTGTACATAAGAAAAATGCAACTACATTCAATAAAGATGCTCCTATTACAAATCTCTGTGTTATATCACTGCTTAAAAACGATACACCCAACATAATCGCATAGATAATTCCCAAAACTTTTACTTTAATTGGAACAACAAAAAATAAAAATACTTGTATTTCTGGAAATGTCATAGCAAAGGCAAGAAAGATAGACATATTGATATAATATGTGCTGAATCCAGCAAAATATCTATATCCATTTATCATACTAAAAATATTAGAAGCGCCGTTTAAAGTGATGCTTGTCCCCTGTGTCAGATAGAAAAATCCTAATAAGCAAAAACTCCCTATAATCGTAAATAACATCCCTGAAAATAAGTATACATTATAACGGAAAGTTCCCCATGTATGCTCTAGATTTGTCCCAATAGAATAATAAAAATATAACATAATTAAAGTAAAAAATGAAAGTGTTTCTGGCGGAATGAGTACCCATGTCACCAATCTCCAAATCTGCCCATGTAAAATGAGATAAGGATTCAAATACAAAATATATTGTATTTCAGGATTTACTATAATGATCAGATAACCTATTGCATAGCAAATGATGAGCATTAAAGATAAATTTTTAATCGCATATTTTCCAAATTTCCGCTCCAGCTTATTCCAAAAGTTCATATAATACCCCTTTCTTTTTATCTATTTTTCTATCTTCTTTCACAAAAAGACGGGAACTACATCCAGATAGCCCCCGCCTTCTCAATCTCGCATGTGCTATTATTATAGTTTCTATCTTCTTGTTTGTCAATCTGTCTTTTGAGCAGCGCAGTTTAAGAATTCTTCCATAGTCATTCCCAATTTATCTAAAACTTCTCTAAAACTATCTTCTTCAGAAAAACTAGGCGCTTCGGCAGCAGGAGGGATAAAATCTTCTTCCATCATTGGATCAGTTAACATATCATCTACTTGAGTTTCCTCTACCATATCATTTTCCATTTGATAGGAATCATCTTGATACATATTAGGTGTTTCCATATCTTCTCCCATATATTCCCCATTTGTATAAGGATTAGCAGGATAATCTGGCATAGCTGGTTGCATATAGTCATCCTCTTCCATTCTAGGCTGAGGTCCTCTTACAGGAATACAGAGTTCCTCCCCTATTCTTAAATTATATACATTAACATAAGGATTCACACGCATAATATCGGAAACGGACACACGATATCGCTGTCCTAAATTATATAAAGTATCGCCTTTTTCAATGACATGATAAATGCCTCTGCATCTGCGAAAACATAATCCACAATAGATATCTTGATTTCTATAATCCATATTTTTTACTCCTTTATCATTCTTCACTAATCATAATATTCATATTTTTTCCCTTGGTGACATCTGCTTTTTTTTTCCTCTTTACAAATTTTGTTGAATTTTCAACTTTTATGTACTATAATAATAGAACTTATAGAGTTCTAATTATAAGTATTACAAACTAATCTTTTATGAACACAAAATATATATTATATCTTTGTGTTTAGAATAGAAAAGGAGGATGCGGTAAAGTTCCGCAAACAACTATGACATATGCATTAGGTATTGATATTGGTTCTACTACGGTGAAAATCGCTGTTCTAGATGAGAATCATAACATTTTATTTTCTGATTATGAAAGGCATTATGCCAATATTCAGGAAACGGTTATGGAATTAATAAAACGTGCACATGAGGTTTTAGGGGACATTTCCTTAAGTCCTATGATTACAGGTTCTGGTGGACTCACCCTCTCGAAATATCTTTCTATTCCTTTTGTGCAGGAAGTAGTCGCTGTTTCTGCAGCTCTTACAGATTATGCTCCACAGACAGATGTCGCGATTGAATTAGGTGGAGAAGATGCAAAGATTATTTATTTCACGAATGGAATTGACCAAAGGATGAATGGAATTTGTGCAGGAGGAACAGGTTCTTTTATCGATCAAATGGCTTCTTTATTACAGACAGATGCACAAGGGTTAAATGAATATGCCAAAAATTATAAGGCTATCTATCCGATTGCAGCAAGATGTGGAGTTTTTGCAAAGTCAGATATTCAGCCTTTAATTAATGAAGGGGCTACCAAGGAAGATTTATCTGCTTCTATTTTTCAAGCAGTAGTAAATCAGACTATCAGTGGTCTTGCCTGTGGAAAACCGATTAGAGGTAATGTTGCCTTTTTAGGAGGTCCTCTTCATTTTATGTCGGAACTCAGAAAAGCCTTTATAAGAACTTTGAATTTAAAAGATAATCAGATTATAGCACCAGAACATTCCCATCTCTTTGCAGCAGTTGGTTCTGCTTTAAATGCGAAATCTGATGCGGCTACTTCTATGGAAACGCTTTTGACAAAACTTTCTTCTCCTATTCAGTTAGAGTTTGAAATAAAACGAATGAAGCCTTTATTTCAAGATGAAAACGAATATGAAGAATTTTGTAAACGTCATAATACACATGGTGTTGTCACAGATGACTTATCCACTTATGAAGGGGATTGTTTTTTAGGAATTGATGCTGGATCTACTACAACAAAAGTAGCGCTTGTAGGTGAAAATGGAGCTTTACTATATTCTTTTTACAGTAATAATAATGGAAATCCTTTAAAAACTACCATAAAGGCGATTCAAGACATCTACCAAAAACTCCCTTCCAGCGCTTCTATCGTGTATTCTTGTTCTACTGGTTATGGAGAGGCGCTGATAAAAGCTGCTCTTATGTTAGATGAAGGAGAAGTAGAAACTGTATCGCACTATTATGCTGCTTCTTTTTTTGAACCAGAAGTTGACTGTATTTTAGACATCGGCGGTCAAGATATGAAATGTATTAAAATCAAAAATCAGACCGTAGATAGTGTACAGCTAAATGAAGCTTGTTCTTCTGGCTGTGGCTCTTTTATAGAAACTTTCGCCAAATCTTTAAATTATACGGTAGAAGATTTCGCAAAAGCTGCCTTATTCGCAAAAAATCCGATTGACCTTGGCACACGTTGTACTGTATTTATGAATTCTAATGTCAAGCAGGCGCAAAAAGAAGGAGCAGAAGTTTCTGATATCTCTGCTGGTTTAGCCTATTCCGTGATTAAAAATGCCTTGTTTAAAGTAATTAAAATCACAGATCCAAAAGATTTAGGAAAAAAGGTAGTAGTACAAGGAGGAACATTTTATAATGATGCTGTCCTGAGAAGTTTTGAACGCATCTCTGGATGTGAGGCAGTCCGTCCTGACATCGCGGGAATTATGGGAGCATTTGGAGCAGCTTTAATCGCTAGAGAGCGTTATGACAGTTCTAAAGAAACTTCGATGCTGTCCATAGATAAAATCAATTCCCTCACCTTTACCACTTCCATGGCTAGATGTAAGGGCTGTACAAATAATTGTCTTTTAACTATCAACCGTTTCACTGGTGGAAGACAATTTATCACCGGAAATCGTTGTGAACGTGGTATTGGCAAGGAAAAAAATAAAGATAATATTCCTAATCTTTTTGAATACAAAAATAAGCGTCTATTTCAGTATGAATCCCTGACGCTTGATCTTGCAAAACGGGGAGTCGTGGGTATTCCTCGTGTCTTAAATATGTATGAAAATTATCCATTTTGGGCAGTTTTCTTTAAAAAATTAGGATTTCGTGTGGTATTATCTCCAGAATCAAGCCGCCAAATCTATGAATTAGGAATTGAATCTATCCCCAGTGAATCCGAGTGTTATCCTGCTAAATTAGCACACGGACATGTTTCTTGGCTGATAAAACAAGGTATCTCCTTTATTTTCTATCCTTGTATTCCCTATGAGAGGGAAGAAACCAAAGATGCCAACAATCATTATAATTGCCCTATTGTAACTTCTTATGCAGAAAATATCAAAAATAATGTAGAAGATATCAAAACTCAAAAAATTAATTTTATGAATCCTTTCCTAGCTTTTACAAATAAAGAAACTCTACTAAAACAATTAGTGATCGAATTTAGCAAAAGTCATCATATTCCTACAGACGAAATCTTAGAAGCTGGAGAAATCGCTTGGGAAGAACTTATTCATGTGAGAGAAGATATCATGAAAAAAGGCGAAGAAGTTCTATCCTATATGAAAAAAACTGGCAGACGCGGCATTGTTTTAGCTGGAAGACCTTATCATATCGACCCCGAAATCAATCATGGAATTCCAGAACTGATTAATTCTTATGGCATCGCAGTGTTAACCGAAGATTCTGTATCACATTTGGGAAATGTAGAACGTCCTTTAATTGTTATGGACCAATGGATGTATCACTCCCGCCTTTATGCCGCAGCCAATTTTGTAAAAACTCAAGATAAATTAGACTTAATTCAATTAAACTCATTTGGTTGTGGTTTAGATGCCGTCACCACTGATTGCGTCAATGATATTTTAACCAATTCTGGGAAGATTTATACCGTTTTAAAGATTGATGAGGTAAATAATTTAGGTGCTGCTCGTATTCGTATTCGTTCTCTTATCTCTGCACTCCGTGTAAGAGAACAAAAGCATCATGAGAGAAAAATTGTATCTTCTGCTTATAAAAGAGTAGAATTTACAAAAGAAATGAGAAAAGACTATACTATCTTGTGTCCTCAGATGTCTCCGATTCACTTTGATTTAATTCAGCCTGCTCTTAATTCCTGTGGCTATCATTTTGAGGTATTAGGAACTTCTGATAATAAATTTTCTGTTGATACAGGTTTAAAATATGTCAATAATGATGCTTGTTATCCTTCTGTTATTGTAGTAGGACAGATTATGGAAGCGCTTTTATCTGGAAAATATGATTTGAATAAAACTGCTGTTGTGATCTCTCAAACTGGTGGTGGATGCCGTGCTACAAATTATATTGGCTTTATTCGGAGAGCCTTGCAAAAAGCTGGTATACCTCATATTCCTGTTATTTCCATGAATGCAAGTGGTATTGAAAGTAATGAAGGCTTTTCCTATACACTTCCAATGCTCATCAAGGGAATTATGGCTATTGTCTATGGAGATATTTTCATGCGGGTTTTATATCGAACTAGACCATATGAAAAAGAAAAAGGAGCAGCAAATGCATTGCATCAAAAATGGAAAGCTGTTTGTATCAAATCTTTGAGCAAAAAAACAGCTTCTTTCCTTGAATTTCATAAAAATGTAAAAGGCATTATTAAAGATTTCGATGAACTTCCTCTATTAGATATTCAAAAACCTCGTGTTGGTATTGTAGGAGAAATCTTAGTGAAGTTTTTACCCGCTGCCAATAATCACCTTGTAGATCTATTAGAAGAAGAAGGGGCAGAAGCTGTAATGCCTGATCTATTGGATTTCTTTTTATATTGTTTTTATAATGCTAATTTTAAAGCAGAACATTTAGGATGTAAAACTTCCACTGCCAAATTGTGTAATGCTGGAATCGCTCTATTAGAATTTTTCCGAAAAAATGCGAGAAAAGAACTGAAAAAAAGCAAGCGTTTTACTCCACCTGCCTATATTAAAGATTTAGCAAAATATGCTTCTCCTATTGTATCTATAGGTAATCAGACAGGAGAAGGTTGGTTTTTAACAGGAGAAATGTTAGAACTCATTCATAGCGGTGTCAATAATATTGTTTGTACACAGCCTTTTGGATGCCTTCCAAACCATGTGGTCGGAAAAGGTGTGATTAAAGAACTGCGTCATCAATATCCTCTCTCTAATATTGTCGCTGTTGACTATGACCCCGGAGCGAGTGAGGTAAACCAATTAAATAGAATCAAACTTATGTTAGCCACCGCTCAGAAAAATTTAAAAGATACCAAATAATTCCGTTCTGCTGTAAAATTTTTAAAGTTCCTAAAGTTTCTAAAGTTCCACTAAGGGCAGGGGCACTTCTATTCCAACGAAGCCGCGCTTTCGCTCCGTTCCAGACGTAGTG
>CAJUHN010000242.1 GCA_910585935.1 uncultured Lachnospiraceae bacterium
GTATTAAAAAAAGTGCTGTTGTCGCAGTGGGAAGAGGCTGGCGAATGGGTCACGGTTTCCCGAAAAATACCCTTATCAGACGCGCTCTCGCTCCGTTCCAGACGTAGTGGTACTAAATTCGCAGCCCATAAAGGACTGCTCATTAAGTGCCAACGTCTTCCAAGGGTCTTCTAAAGGTATCTTTTCGGGAAGCCGTTACTTTCTGGGCTTTTCTAGAAATCGAAAAACTGGGTATCATATGTACTAACTAAACTGATCCAAAGAAATTAGACCGTTAATATTCTAAAATAAAGTTTTGCAAATGAGGTAAAATTTTTTAGGTCTTTTTAGTCCTTTTATCAACTAATTATTTAAGTAGCACAACAAGTTAATTTATATTTTTCATTATCAAACTATATATTCAAGATTCTCGATGCTTATATTTACATTAATAATGAGTATTTTTTCTATTTTAGAATATTATTTATTAGAAGTGCCAATTACAAGAAAACATATAAAGATACAAGAAAAAGTTGATGTGAACAAACAGATTTAAATTCGTAAAAGAATCAAAAGTTTACACCAGCAAGAGAGTATTTCAGCGAAGCTACACTTTTTCCTGTTTTAGATGTAACAGATACTAAGTTTTCAATCCTTTATAGGAGTGTTCATTAAGCACCATTATATCTAGAACAGAGCGAAAATGTAACTTCGCTGGAATGATTCCTTGCCACAGCGAACCTTTAACTTTAAGATAAATTGAATTTTATTAATTATTAACTTATGGGTTAGACTGGTAAAAGATAGGATATTGTGTTATACTTATAGCATTAATTATAAAAATATTAGGAAGAGTTATAAGAGGTAAGTTATGGATATCTTAGAAAAAGAGAAGTGTATACAAATACAAAGAGAGTTAATAGATAAAATTCAGATAAAAAATATAGTTGAAAAAGATGAGATAAAAACAATGGCAGGGGTAGATTTAGCATATTGGAAGAAAGGTGATATAGAATATGCGGTATGCTGTATTGTGATAATAGAAGTTGAAAGTTTAAAGGTCTTAGAAAAAGTTGATTTTATGGGAAAGATAGATTTTCCGTATATTCCGGGGTGTTTAGCATTTCGAGAACTGCCTTTTATTTTAGAAGCGAAAAAAAAGTTGCAGATAGATCCAGATATCTATATATTTGATGGAAATGGATATTTACATCCAAGGCATATGGGAATCGCAACACATGCGGCTATTTATTTACAGAAACCTTCTATTGGTGTAGCGAAAAGTTATTATAAAATAGGAGAAACAGATTTTGTGATGCCTTCAAATGAAGAATATGCTTTTACAGATATTATAATAGAAGGAGAAGTTTATGGCAGAGTATTGAGAACAAAAAAAGATGTGAAGCCGATCTTCATCTCAGTTGGAAATTACATAGATTTAAAAACTGCTACAGAGATTATCAATCATTGTGTTACAAAGGAAAGCCATATTCCAGTTCCTACAAGATTAGCGGATATAGAAACACATGAAAGAAGAAAATTTTATCAAACACTTGACACTTTAAATGAGAACTTATAAAATATCGAATAGTAAGTTATTCATTATTCTTATAAAAATATATATCTTATAAATAGAGATACGTAGGAATAGAGAAAGGAGGACATCATGGAAAACGAAAAGGCAGAAATTATTAAAGAATTTGGAAAAAGGCTAAAGCAAGTAAGGCTTTCTTTGCATATGACACAAGATGAATTTGGAGAATTATTAGGATATTCACAAAAATATATCAGTGAAATTGAAAGAGGCAAGAAAGCACCAACTTTAACAGGAGTGGTGAAGATTTGCGATAAATTTAATTTGAGTATGGATTATTTAGTTCGAGGAAAAGAAGAACATTCTAGAGTGGGAGAAGTAAAGGAAAAGGCAGGGTTTTCTGAATTACAACACCTATATGAGATATGTCCAAAAGAGCAGCAGAATTTATGTTTAGAGGTAGTTAGAAATATTGTGAATAATTTTATTAATTAAGGACAAAAATGAGATTTAAGTGATGAATAAGAATTAGAATAAAAGAGAGGTTATCGCTTAAATCTTATTTTTTTGTGCTAATTTTGTATATTTGGATTCAAAATTTTATGAAAAATTTTACTTGCCAAATAGAAAAAACGATAGTATTATGTAAAATGTGAAAGAAAAAATGCTATTTTTAGGAGTTTTTGGGAAAAGAGTTCCTAAAAATACAAAAGGAGGAGTTTTATGAAAAAATCAAAACTATTTAAAGTGATTGCTCTTTTATTAGTAGCAATCATAGGATTAACCTCATGTGGAAATGGCGGAGGTTCTAATGAAACTACAAAAGAAGAAACAAGCAAATTAGAAGAGAATACTTCTGGACAAGAAGATGCTTCTACAAAAGATCCTTCTACTATTAAAATTGGTATGATAACAGATGTAGGTGGAGTGAATGATGGTTCTTTTAATCAGTCATCTTGGGAAGGGTTACAAAGAGCAGGCGAGGAGCTTAAAGTGACTGTAAAGTATTTGGAATCTAAAAATGATTCCGATTATACTCCTAATATTGAAACTTTTGTAGATGAAAAATATGATTTAATTATTTGTGTTGGTTATATGTTGGCAGACGCGATGAGAGAGGCAGCTACTAATTATCCAGATCAGAAGTTTGCGATTATTGATGATACTTCTTGCTCAGATTTGCCAAATGTTACTTGCCTTATGTTTGAACAAGCAGAATCTGCTTATTTAGCAGGTGTGATTGCAGGTCTAGCGACAGAGAGCAATAAAGTAGGTTTTGTTTTAGGTATGTCAAGTGAAGTTATGAATCAATTTGGATATGGTTATATCGCAGGGGTAAAAGATACAAATCCTGATGCAGTAGTTTTACAATATAATGCAAATAGTTTTGCAGATGCAGCAGCAGGAAAATCTGCTGTGACTTCTATGGTTACAGATGGCGCAGATGTTATCTTTCATGCAGCAGGAGGAACAGGTTCAGGTGTAATTGAAGGTTGTGTAGAAAATAATATTTGGGCAATAGGTGTGGATACTGACCAAAGTAAATTAGCTCCTAATAATATGTTGACATCTGCCTTAAAGAGAGTGGACAATGCATGTTATGATATCGCAGAATCTGTATTAAATAATACTTTGGAATCTGGTGTGAAGACTTATAATTTATCCAGCGAAGGAGTAGATATTGTTTCATCTAGCGAACATCTCACAGATGAGATGAAAGCAGCAGTAGAGAAGGCAAAAGCAGATATTATTGCAGGAAAAATTAAAGTTCCTTCTACAAAAGAAGCATTTAATGAAAAATATGGTGATATTTACGATTTAGATTAAATAAATAGATTGATAAAGAATGATATAATAAAAGGTTGATAAAAGATAAGACTGTTGCGAAAAGGAGTTTTGATAGAAAAATTTTTAGTTTGCAATGGTCTTATTTTTGTATAATGTTGAGGGAAGAATAGTATTTCAAGACGTTTTTACTTCTAAAAGTAAGGGAGTATTACAATTTGTCGATTGATCTAGATATAATTATTTGGTAGTATAATAGTAACAGAAAGTAAGGGAAGAATTTTCTATCAAGAAAAGGGAAGAGATTTCCCTTATAAAAACATAATAAAATAGAAAGGATGATGATAAAATGCGGCAGATAACAATGGAAAGATTAGAAAATACTCGTAAGGAAATGTTAGAAACAGTAAAAAGTCCAACTTTAACACATGAACAAAAGGTGGCAGTAATGGCGAATTTAGCGGATTCTTTATTAGAAGTATTGGATTATCCAGATGGGTTAGAAGAACGCTTATTTGTTCCATTTGAAGAACAACAGATCTGTGATTTAGGAGAGGGACATGCACCGCTGCGTCCTCGTTATATTGTACCAGATTATGAAAAATTTATGAAAGAAGGATGCAAATTTTTACAGTTACAAGCTCCTACAGATATTTGGGAAGCAGTTCATTATCTGCTGATTTTTTATAAACATGTGCCCAGTGTGACAAATTATCCCGTTTATATCGGAAATATTGATTATTTATTAGATCCATTTATAAAAGAAGAGAAAGAGGCCAAAAAAGCGATTCGTTTCTTTTTGCTTCATATTGATAGAACCATACTAGATTCTTTTTGTCATGCTAATATAGGACCAAAAGCTACAAAAGCGGGTTATATCATTCTAGAACTAGAAAAAGAATTACAAAATGCTGTTCCTAATCTCACTTTAAAATATGAAGAGGGAGTGACTCCAGATGAATTCGCATTAGCAGCGATAAATTCATGCCTAAGCTGTGCTTCTCCGAGTTTTGCAAATCACAAAATGTTTTCCAAAGAATTAGGAGAGCAATACGTGATTGCGAGTTGTTATAATGGATTATTAATAGGAGGAGGATCTTATACATTAACTCGCTTGATTTTGGGGCATATCGCAAAGGCGGCTGAAAGCATAAAAGATTTTAAAGAAAATGTGCTACCAAATGTGATGGAAATTATGGCAGAATATATGGATGAACGAATCCGATTTATTGTAGAAGAAAGTGGATTTTTTGAACATAATTTTTTGGCAAAGGAAGGTTTTATTCATAGAGAGAGATTTTCTGCAATGTTTGGATTAGTCGGACTCGCAGAATGTGTGAATACACTATTTGAGAAAGAGGGAAAGAAAGGTCGTTTTGGCTCTTGTAAAGAAGCAGATGATTTGGGGGTTGAAATTATGGAACTGATAGATAATTTTAATCAAAAACACCACAATAAATATTGTGAAGGAACACAACAACATTTCTTATTACATGCACAAGTCGGACTCGCTTCTGATACAAACTCCAGTCCAGGATGTCGAATTCCGATAGGGGAAGAGCCTGAAAACTTCATAGAGCATTTAAAACATTGCGAGCGCTTTCATAAATATTTTCCATCTGGAATAGGTGATATCTTTCCAATAGATACAACCGTAAACAGAAATACAGAATATTTATTAGATATCATAAAAGGTGCTTTTGTCAATCAGATTCGCTATTTGTCTTTTTATGAGAAAAATAGTGATGTGATTAGAGTTACAGGATATTTAGTGAAGCGTTCAGAAATGGAAAAGTTAGATTCTGGAAAAAATGTTTTACAAGATACAACAGCACTTGGACTCGGAGCAGCGAAGAATGGACATATTTTAGAACGCAAGGTGCGCTGATATGGAAACAAAAGGAATCATCAGTAAAATCTTACCTTTTAGCAGTGTAGATGGACCGGGAAATAGAAGTATAATTTTCCTGCAAGGCTGTAATTTTACATGCCAATATTGCCATAATCCAGAAACAATTCATCAATGTAAACACTGTGGGATATGTATAGAATTCTGTAAAACAAAAGCGATTTATATGGCAGATGGAAAAGTAAAATTTCGACCCGAAAATTGCATACAATGTGATGAATGTATTCATCATTGTCCTAATTTAAGTGATCCTAGAACAACTATTTTAACAGCAAAAGAAACAATAGAGATTATTTCTAAAAATATCCCTTATATTCGAGGTATTACTGTTTCCGGAGGAGAATGTACTTTACAAAGAAATTATCTATTGGAACTATTAAAAGAGGCGAAAAAATGGAAACTTTCCACCTTTCTAGACAGCAATGGAAGTTATGAGTTTTGGAAAGATGAAGAATTGTTAAGTCTATGTGATGCTGTGATGTTAGATGTAAAAGCATATGAGGAAGAAGAACATAAAAAAATAACTGGTGCAGAAAATAAAAATGTTCAAAAAAATTTGGTCTTTTTGGCAGAAAGAAAAAAATTATATGAGGTTCGGACTGTTATTGTACCAGAACTTTTTTCTGTATTAGAAACGATTGAGAAAGTCGGAAAGGCGTTAAAACCTTATGTAAAAGAGCAGGATATTCATTATAAAATAATCAGATATCGACCTATTGGAGTGAGGCAGCCTTATCGAGAGAAATTAAAAATTCCTTCTGATTGTTACTTGGAAGAAATTCAAAAATGGGTAGAAGAGCAAGAGGAGATGAAGGATAATTTTATCTTTCATTATATTTAAAAAGTTAGTATTTTGATTCCGATTGTTCCGCTTTTGGGGAGAACCTATTCCAACGAAGCCGCGCTTTCGCTCCGTTCCAGAC
>CAJUHN010000243.1 GCA_910585935.1 uncultured Lachnospiraceae bacterium
CTGTAAAATCAAAAACACAACTTTTGTCAAATATTTGTAAAATTTGCAGACTTATCATTAAAGACCGCATTATGGAAAAGTGCATAACTGGCTATTCCGTCATGGATAACTGTGTTCACAGCACATGGAAAAGCAAAGTGCAGCTTTCCCACATCCTGTAAACACAGTTACCCACAACTCCATAAAACAGGCAGTTATACACTTTCCCACAATGCCTACGCCTGCGGAATCCATCTCATTCGTTCCTCTTTTATAACTTTTAGACAATATGTCCAAAAGTGAAAAGCCCTGCATATCATACACAGAGCCATTCTAATCTTTTTCCCTCTATATAGGGCATTGACTTTCCGTAAAACTGATTTTACAGAGTTATACCCGCCTTTCTTGCAAAGTCGGCTTTTTTCGCAATAATTGACGATTGTTTTTCTTTTGAAAGGCAGTTGAATACTTCCTCATAGATGATATTATCTAACTGCATTTTCTTTGCTGTCAGATACAGTGTTGTATCGAACCATTCCTGCCAAAGAGCATCAAACAATGCTCTGCCGTCCGTGAAAGTTGCATCTTCTTCAAAGCCATGCGGCGGCTTGTAATATTTCAGCTCCACAAAGCCGTATCTGCCCGCATCAAGCACCACGATTTTCTCCATCTCGTACAGTTCCGCAAACGCATCAGTTACTTTTTGGCACTTTGCACGTTCTTCCTCTGTAATATAAACTTGTTTTTCCATATTACTTTTGCCTCCATGATTTAGATATAAACCATCTCATTTTTAACTATTTCCTCTGCCCGATATCGGATACTGTTCATCTTCTGAACCCATTCCCATTGATTTTTTGCTTTTAATTCCTCCGTCACTCCTTCGACAATCTTCATCTGTTCCATGATAATATCTAACCGTTTCTCTGCCTGCTCATTCAAATCGGCAAGATATGTCCACAATTCACAAGTCAGTAATAATGCTGTGTAACGTGCTGAATGTTCCTGCTTCAGATAATCCCGATGTAGCCGACCAAAATATCCAATCGGACGGTTTTCTTCCGGCAGTTTCAAATCAGGGATATAATAATCCCCTGCCAGTATATAATCAATACCATTTTCCGTTATCCGTTCCTTTAATTCACTCATACTTTTCCTCCTGACATACTTTCGTTTTGGTTGATTCAACCCATTATTCCCTTATATACTTTTTCAGACGTACAGAATTGTACCAGATAAAAAGAAATAAAAAAGACATGATTAGCTGAATTGTCGGCTGATCGTGTCCCTGTTCTGTTTATTTTTGTTTTGGGCAGCCAACTCTTCACGAATAAGTATGGCATATCCATAATCGCCTTCATATTGTACCACTGATAACCCTCTCTCAAGCTGCCTGACCTCCGAATCCAATGATATCACACTCCTCTTCTCCCTCACCTCTTCACTTTCCCACTCATTATCCTCATTACTACTATTCTCTATACTATCCTCCATCTTCCCACACCCCATTACAGTAATGCTTAAAATAAACAATATAGATATTAAAATAAATCTTTCTTTTTTCATGTCCACTCCTTATAGAAAATCTATAAAATTTCTCTTTCCCCTACCATTATAATAACAAAAATATACAATAACAAATACTTATATTAAATAGTCTACTATGCTTTACAGACATATCAAATTATGCTATACTCTATTTATTTAAGGAGGCTACACATATGGAATTAAGAGTACTTCAATATTTTTTGGCTGTTACACAAGAACAGAGCATCTCTGGTGCAGCCGAATTTTTACATCTTTCACAACCCACACTATCTCGGCAATTAAAAGATATGGAAGACGAACTCGGCAAACAATTATTGATTCGTGGAAATCGTAAAGTCACACTGACAGAAGAAGGTATGATTCTCAGAAAACGTGCAGAAGAAATTATGGAACTTGTCAGGAAAACCGAACGAGAAATATCTCTTTCCGATGAAATGATCGCTGGTGATATCTACATAGGAGCAGGCGAAACCGATGGTATACGACTACTCGCCCAAGCAGCACAGAAATTACAATATGACTATCCTATGATTCATTTTCATATCATAAGCGGAGATAGTACAACTGTAACAGAACAATTAGATAAAGGATTGATTGATTTTGGGCTTTTATTCGGAAAAATTGACACAACAAAATATGAATTTTTAAATGTCCCTTTTAAAGATACTTGGGGTGTCTTAATGCGACGCGATTCCCCTCTCGCTCTAAAACAATCCATCACTGCTGAAGATTTGCAAGATAAACCCCTCATTCTTTCCCGACAAGCATTTCAAAACCAAGACTTTCAGACCTTTTTTCAATGCGATAAAGAAAAATTAAACATCGTCGCTACTTATAACCTTTTATTCAATGGTTCAATCATGGTCGAAGAAGGCATGGGATATGCCATTTGCTTTGACAAAATTATTCATACTTCAGACAACAGCAATCTATGTTTTAAACCAATCGAACCAAAACTAGAAGCCACTATGAATATCGTCTGGAAAAAATATCAAATCCTCACAAAAGCTGCTGAAAAATTCCTTCTAAAACTACAAGAAATAATTTCTCAAACGAAATAATATATAAAATTATCCAAAATCCCCTATATAAATAATAATCCTTCCTATAAAAAACAACGTCCGACTCGCCCAAAAATACATACCGAGTCGGACATTACAATTATTTATTTAAGATAACATAGGTAGTAGGCAAAAGTTCTGCATTTCCAACCGCATTTAAAAATTTATCTTTATAAAGCATTGCAACTGGTGCAGAAATAGCATCTTCAAACAATCGCAGATATGCGATATCCTTAGCCTTTTGTTTTAAATGCACAGGAACATGATTCTGTAAAATTTTTGTTACCACCAGCCACAGCTCTTCCGCCTTTTTAGCAATTTCATCTGCAGCAGAATCCATCATTTTAATAAGTTCTGTAAACTCTTCTCTTGTGAACACTGGCACATTCACAACCAGCATAGGATCTACTTTCTTCACATACCCTCGACTTATCATATCTGCAACTAGCCCCAAATCATTTTCACTAAAATCCCCCGTCTTTTTACTAGCAATATCCAAAAATATATTGCTCAGATTCTGGTGACCAGCATAATAGGAATGCACCATCTCTCCATTCACCTTAAAATCCATAAACTGAATATAATCTTCTCTTGTATTTGACATATTAGCAATTCCAAAATTAAACTCACTATTCCAAAAGCTCTTTTCAAATTTCTCTGCTCCCCACAAAAAGCAAGGTATTCCAAACTTATCAACTGGATATTCTATCTTAATATTTTCTTGCAGCTTTCTAATAATCGCCTGATAAAGCAAAATACTTGTCATCTGCCACGCATAAGTATTAAAATCCATATCCGCCCCAGTAAATCCAATATTACGAATACTTTCTTCTTTCTCTAGAAGTATATTCTTAACAATTCTCGCAATATCCTTTCTAAGTACCTCCGCTTTCCTATCAACTTCAACCGAAAACTCTTTTGTAAAAATTATCATATTCGTATAATACCGATTTCCATCTTTCTTCAAAAGTTCATATTCCAGCAGCTCCTTTAATTCGTCCTCCATATAAGGCAGTGCAATACCAAGTTCCAAACTTATCTGTTCCTCCGTAAGTTTATCATTATAACAGGCAAACAGAATATTTTGTGATATCTTTCTTTCACGTAAATGATAATAAATATTTTTACCCTTTCCCCAAAATAAAATTTCCAGCCCTTTTGGATTATAACTTTGTTCACCATAATTTCGTTCCATATGAATACCCTCTTTCAATATTTTTCTAGACTTAAAAAGCAAATACTTCACCATGCTTTCACTGATAGACAGAACATGAGAGATTTCCGAGCACGATTTATTTTCAAAATAATAAAGTATTGTCGCGCACCGATACTTCTCATTCAGCAGAGTGAGTTCCCGACGAAGAAGATAAATATCAGAATTATCATCTAACACACGTTCAAATTCATCCTTTTCATCGCAAATATCCTCCGTCAGCTCAGATTCATTCATACCCATTCTTTTTCTGCACCATTGTTTATAGACATTTCTCACCACAGCCCACATAAAACCATAAAATGCTCCTTCTTCTCGAATATTTGGTAAACATTTCATGAGTTCAAACAAAACATCCTGTTGCAAATCTTGTGCATCATATGGATTTGATGTATGAGAGGTACAAAATGATAATATTAATTTTGATGCCTCTATGATCCTTTCCTCTACTTCGTGCTTTTCCAAACTCTCACCTCCTGTATTGTTTTAGAAGCTTCTGTCTATATAGTAACAAAAATCTATATTCGGTTAATAAAAAAATAAAAATTTTTTATTCCATCTTCCACATTTCCCGAAATACTAAAATATAAGAGATAAAAGTAAAACTCATAATCAAAAAACAAATCCCCACAAACATCATTATCAACCACTGTGGCATATCAGGAAACAGCATAAAAAGAAACAGCATAAAATATAAAACGGCTGTGCAGACTTTTCCATACCATTTCGCTCCATCTAGCTTTCTCCCATTTCTCTTCAAAAGCAGCAACCCCATAATCCCCATATACCCTTCTTTTATAATATATAAAATAGCAATTATCCAAACAATCGGATTCTTCACCACCAAACAAAAAATAATCGCCCCTAGTGTCAGCTTATCCGCAATCGGATCTAATGCCTTTCCGAGTTCTGTTACCATGTCAAATTTTCGAGCTACCTTACCATCTAATAAATCTGTCAAACCTGATATCCCCACTAATACTGCCACTATCCAATAATCCCTTGTTGTATTCGCCACTAAAATCCTCCATACAAGAAACGGAATTAAGAAGATTCTAAAATAACTCATTAAATTAGGAATAGAAAATATTTCTCTTTTGCTCATTTTTCCTCCATTCTGATTCGCTTAAGGTTAGGTTCGCTTCTGGGAAGGAACTATTTAGGCGAAGCCGCGCTCTCGCTCCGTTCCAGACGTAACGGTACTAAATTCGCCGTCCCGCTTCTTGCGGAACTGCTTATTAAATGCCAACGTCTTCCAAGAGGCTTCTTTCGGAATAGTTCCTTCCCAGAAGCTAGTTTATTGGCTGTTCTACAAAATAAAATTTCTTCCTTTTTATGATAAATAAATATAAAAAACAGTTTGACCATTTATGTTGATCAAACTGTTTTTAGAATTACTATTATATTATATAAAATATAATAATTCCCTGAACTGGAATTTTTATATATGTTTAATACAAAACTGTCACCATAAATAATCTCTTCAAATAGTTAAACCTATTATAACATTATTTTATTATCCCCTATTCTGCAATATAAGTAGGTGCATTTTTAGGACTTTTTCCTTTTACTACTTTGTGATAATATCCATATGTCATAGGTTCTTCCTGATTTCTGATATCCCCTTCTGTCACCTCTCCTAAAAAAACAGTATGAGTTGCCGTTTCCATCTTGTCAATAACCTTACACGTAATATAACCACATCCATCTTTCAACACAGGCAAAAATCCCTTTACTTCATAAGGTACACCCTCAAACTTATTTACTTCTTTTCCAGACTGAAAACCAAACTGCCCAATTAAAGAAGGATCAGATTTCTCAGAAAGTATTGAAACCGCAAATTTCTCTACCTCCTTAATACAATGATTGGTATAATTATCGTGATTAATACTAACAGCTATGGTAGCAGGACTAGAAGTGATCTGCATCACACTATTTGCAATACACCCCGTTGGCTCTCCTTCCTTCCAAGTAGTGATCACATAAACCCCATAAGATAATTGTCGAAATACATTTTTATTCATAAAATCTCCTTTCCTGTGCCTGTCATTCCAATACACTTTCCATTTTATTTCTAAATTCTTTCTTCATCATTTCCATATCATACTCACTATAAACTTTCTCATTCCAAAACTTCAAAACTCTGCCATGCCTTTCAATCCCCCTTATTATCACAAACTCCAATATACTACGTGAGTAGCCTTATCCAAAAAACTAGCTCTGGGAAGGAACTATTCCGAAAGAAGCCCCTTGGAAGACGTTGGTACTTAATGAGCAGTTTCGCAAGAAGCGAAACCGCGAATTTAGTACCGCTACGTCT
>CAJUHN010000244.1:0-3430 GCA_910585935.1 uncultured Lachnospiraceae bacterium
CTATGAGGTTATGAGCAAGTAGCGAAGCGGATTGCGAATATCCGATTTGACTCTTCTTATGACAATAACGCTTTTAAAAACTTATGACAGCCTATCATGAAATACTTGACAATTCTATCTGAGAGTATTATAATAATTACATCCATAGTGTGCAACTCGAATGAGGCATTAACTATACATAACAGGGGATGTTTATGTGTATTAGTGTCTTTTTTTTATACAGAATCGCTCAAGAAAGATATCATAACATAGATTCATTCTGTTATAAATAAAAAAAGAGGGAGTTGACATGAAATGAAAGACAAAGTTTTTGGTGTTTTACAGCGTGTAGGTCGAAGCTTTATGCTTCCTATAGCGATTCTTCCAGTCGCTGGTCTTCTGATGGGAATCGGAAGCTCTTTTACAAATGCGACAACGATTGAAACCTATAGACTCACAAGTATTTTGGGGGAAGGAACAATTCTTCACGCCCTGTTAGTGATTATGAGCACAGTGGGAAGTGCTGTTTTTGACAATCTGCCATTGATTTTTGCGGTAGGTGTAGCTATTGGTATGGCGAAAAAAGAAAAAGAAGTTTCTGCACTGTCGGCTGTTATCGCATATTTTGTCATGAATACTGCGATTAACGCGATGCTCAAAATCAGCGGTCAGATTTTGGAGAGCGGTCAAATTGCGGATACGGTATTAGAGGGTACGATTGCTTCCTCTTGCGGTATTCTGACTCTTCAAATGGGTGTCTTTGGAGGTATTATTGTAGGTCTTGGTGTAGCTGCACTGCATAATAGATTTTATAAGATACAGCTTCCAAACGCATTGTCATTTTTCGGTGGTACTAGATTTGTTCCCATTATTTCCACGGTTGTATATATGTTTGTGGGAATACTCTTGTATTTTATCTGGCCAGTTGTTCAAAATGGAATCTATGCATTGGGTGGTCTTGTGACAGGTTCAGGGTATATCGGAACATTGATTTTTGGATTAATTAAGAGATCCTTGATTCCTTTTGGTCTGCATCATGTATTTTATATGCCATTCTGGCAGACCGCGGTCGGTGGAACAATGGAAGTAGCAGGTGAATTAGTTCAGGGTGGACAGAATATTTTCTTCGCGCAACTCGCTGATTCTGCAAATGTTGCTCACTTCAGCGCAGATGCTACAAGATATTTTTCAGGAGAATTTATTTTCATGATTTTTGGTCTTCCGGGAGCGGCACTCGCGATGTATCGTTGTGCGAAACCAGAAAAGAAGAAAGCAGCAGGCGGTTTACTTTTATCAGCGGCACTTGCATGTATGGCAACAGGAATCACAGAGCCAATTGAATTTTCTTTCCTGTTTGTTGCACCAATGCTCTTTGTCGTTCAGGTGATTTTAGCGGGATCTGCTTATATGATCGCGCATATACTCAATATTGCAGTTGGTTTGACTTTTTCCGGAGGATTACTAGATTTCTTCCTCTTTGGTATTTTACAGGGAAATGAAAAAACAAGCTGGTTGTTAGTGATTCCAGTTGGAATTATTTACTTTTTCTTATATTATTTTATCTTTAAAATCTTGATTTTGAAGTTTGATCTGAAAACTCCAGGACGAGAAGATAGTGATACAGAAACAAAACTTTATACAAGAGCAGATGTCAATGCTCGAAAAGAAAATCAGAATAATAAAGAAACAACATCGAATGATTCGATCAGTGAAGCTATCACAAGAGGTTTAGGCGGTAAGAAAAATATCAGTGACGTAGATTGCTGTGCTACTAGACTTCGTTGTACAGTAAAAGATGCTTCTTTGATAAATGATGGTGTTTTAAAGGCGACAGGTGCATCTGGAGTTGTTCATAAAGGAAATGGCGTTCAAGTAATATATGGACCAAATGTGACCGTTATCAAATCAAATCTAGAAGATTATCTTGTAACAGCATCTGATACGATTGTAGAAACAAAAGAAACTTCTGCGCCTGAAAAAGTAGAAGAAAAAAAGGATAAGAAAAGCGAAAAAGTTGTAAAATCTATCATAATTTCCAGCCCAGTCGATGGCATAGCCGCTGATCTCTCTACAGCGCCAGATGAGGCGTTCGCTCAGAAAATGATGGGAGATGGTGCTGTTGTGACACCACAAGATGCGATTGTTCGAGCACCAGAAGATGGAGAAGTAGCCTTTGTGTTTGATACAAAACATGCCATTGGATTTATGACAGATTCTGGTATCAGCCTATTGATTCATATTGGAATTGATACAGTTAAATTAAATGGGGAAGGATTTGAAGCACTGGTAGAGAGCGGACAAAAAGTGAAGAAAGGTGATCCTATGTTAAAGCTTAATTTAGAATATTTAAAAGAACATGCACCTTCTATCGTATCACCGATTTTATGTACAGAATTGGAAGATAATCAGCAAATCCGACTTTTGAAAGAAGGGACGATTCGAGCAGGAGAAGCACTTTTTGCCGTGGATATTTGTGAATAACCAGTATTAAAAAAATGGGAAAGATACGTTATGTATAGGATAAAGAAAGTATTAAACCACAATTCTTTTATTGGAATAAAAAAAGAGGACAACAAAGAATATCTGGTGATAGGCAAAGGAATTGTATTTGGAAAAAAAGTCAGTGAAAAGGTTGAAATCAGAGAAGGAGATATGGTATATTCTTTACAGAAACTCACAGATCGAGGAGAAGCGAAAGATATGATCAAATCCATATCTCCTGTGTGTCTGGAACTTGCCAATGAAATTTTAAACAATGCCGAAAAGGAGTTCGGAAAGATAGATCGTTCTATCTTATTTCCAATGGCAGATCATATAGAATTTGCCGTCAAACGTATCCGAAACCATGAACAGATAAGTAATCCATTGACAGAAGATATTCGTATCTTATTTTATAAGGAATATCATGTAGCAAAAAGCATAGAACAACTGTTGATGGAGAAATTTCAATTGCAGATAGATGAACATGAAATAGGATATATTGCTTTGCATGTTCATTCTGCAATCGAAGATGAGAAGGTTTCACAGGCAATGCAAGTAGCTCGTGCTGTCCGTGAATGTATCTCTCTTGTAGAAAAACAGACAGGACACAAGATAGATGTTATGTCCATGTCATATAATCGATTAATGAATCATGTACGTTATATGGTAGCACGTGCGATCAGCAAAGAAAAGCTGAAAGTCAGTATGAATGACTATATGGAAATCAAATTTCCAGAAGCTTTTCATACAGCAAAAAAGATATGTGCAGAGATAGAACAGAATTTAAAACTTACATTAGATGAGGTGGAAATTGGTTATCTCGCTATGCATATAGAGCGCGTCATGGACAGTGAGTTAAAAGATAATAAATGAAATAGGGGACGCTACGGCAAGGAAGTATTCCAGCGAAGCCGCGCTTTCGCTCGGTTCCAGACGTAGCGGTACTAAATTCGCGAACCCTTGTGGGTTT
>CAJUHN010000244.1:3440-6116 GCA_910585935.1 uncultured Lachnospiraceae bacterium
CTTCCAAGGGGCTTCTTATGGAATACTTCCTTGCCTTAAGCTAGTTCATTGGCTATTCTGCTTTTTGAAAAGCGAATGTTACCAGAACTTATGAAATCTAAGTGAGGGGGATATGTAGAAAGAACTCTCAAAAAGGTTAGTATTTATATAGCTTTCAGAGTTTCGCAATTACCTAGATAATAAATGAAAAAAAGAAAGGAAGAAAAAGATTATGAAAACATTTAGTTATGAAATTAAAGATGAGATTGGAATTCATGCAAGACCAGCAGGACTTCTTGTAAAAGAGGCAAAGAAATATAGCAGTAAAATTGTGCTCACAGTAAATGGAAAAAATGCAGAAGCGACAAAGTTGATGGCTATTATGAGTCTGGGAGTAAAACATGGACAGACGGTTGAGATCACCGTAGAAGGTGCAGATGAAGATACTGCATGTGAAAACATCAAAGCATTTTTTGAACAGAATCTATAAGAAGTTTTGGATTAGAATTTGAAAAGGAGGAATGGTCTATGCAGTGTTTCCAAGGAAAATCCGTATACAAAGGAATTGTGATAGGACCAGTTGCTGTTTTAAGAAAAAATGATTATCAGGTCAAACGCAGAAAAATTGATGATGCAGAAGCGGAAATTGCACGTATGGAAAAAGCTTTGACCCATTCTAAAGAACAATTACAGAAATTATATGATAAAGCAGTTGTAGAAGTGGGAGAAGCGAGTGCTGCTATTTTTGAGGTTCATCAGATGATGCTAGAAGATGATGATTATTTAGAAGCCATTCAAAATATGATAAAGACAGAGCTTGTCAATGCAGAATATGCAGTAGCTATGACAGGTGACAATTTTTCAGAGATGTTCGCTTCTATGGACGATGATTATATGAAAGCCCGTGCTGCTGATGTAAAGGATATTTCAGAACGTCTGGTGCGAAATTTGAGCGGTCAGACGGAATTGGATTTGAGTTCAGGAGAGCCTTCTATTATTGTCGCGGACGATTTGAGTCCTAGTGAAACTGTACAGATGGATAAGAAAAAGATCCTAGCATTTGTCACAGTTCATGGTTCTACGAACTCTCATACAGCGATCCTCGCACGTATGATGAATATTCCTGCGCTCATCGGAGTTCCATTAGAGATCGAGAAGATAGAAAATGGAATAACAGCCGTTGTAGATGGATTTCAAGGACAGGTAATTTTTAATCCAGACAGTGATACTTGTTTAAAAACAGAACAAAGAATGAAAGAGGAGCAGGAGAAACTGAGGCTGTTACAGGAATTAAAGGGAAAAGATAATGTAACTTTAGATGGAAAAAAGATTAATATTTATGCCAATATCGGCAGTGTCGGAGATATCGGCTATGTTCTGGAAAATGATGCAGGTGGGATTGGACTCTTCCGAAGTGAATTTTTATATCTGGGAAGAACAGATTTTCCAAGTGAAGAGGAACAGTTTCAGGCATATAAACAGGCAGTACAGATGATGGCGGGTAAAAAAGTAATCATCCGTACACTTGATATTGGGGCTGATAAACAGGTGGATTATTTTAATCTTGGAAAAGAGGATAATCCAGCTATGGGATATCGTGCGATTCGCATCTGTTTAAAACAGCCTGATATTTTCAAGACACAGCTTCGTGCATTATTACGTGCTGCGGTATATGGAAATATTTCTATTATGTATCCTATGATTACTTCAACAGAAGAAGTAAAACAAATCTATGCGATTGTAGATGAAGTGAAAGCGGAATTGGATAAGCAGGAGATCATGTATAAAGTTCCAGAACAGGGAATTATGATTGAAACACCAGCAGCGGTTATGATCAGTGATGAACTGGCGGAGATGGTTGATTTCTTTAGTATTGGTACAAATGATTTGACTCAGTATACACTTGCTATTGACAGACAGAATGAGAAACTAGATGATTTCTATCGTCCACATCATAAGGCGATTTTGCGAATGATACAGATGGTTGTAGAAAATTCTCATAAGTATGGAAAATGGACTGGTATTTGTGGAGAACTCGGTGCAGATGTAGAACTCACAGAACAATTTGTACATATGGGAGTAGATGAATTATCGGTTGCTCCTTCTATGGTGCTGAAATTAAGAAAAATTATTAGGGAAATGAAGTTTGAGGAGTAGGGGTGTGGCAAAAGGGTCGCTATGGCAAGACCCTTTTCCAACGAAGCCGCGCTTTCGCTCCGTGTAAGACTACGCGGTACTAAGCGCACAGACCATAAAGGTCTGTTTGCTAAGTGCCGACGTCTTCCAAGGGGCTTCTTTTGGAATAGGGTCTTGCCTCCGCTCGTTTGTAGCATAGGCTAATTTATAAAATTTGATAGGTGTACAGATTGCCTTTAGACGATGAGTAGATGATTGTTATAGTAGTGCGAAATTAACGTATCAGGTTTAATAGAGGTTGTTTTGTGAGAATTTTGATGATGGAAAAAATTCCTTATTTTTAGATTAGTTATGATAAAAGAAATTTTTGGGGTTTGAAATTTTATTCCTAAAATATAAGAAGTTCCATTTGTATTAATGGAGAGATGAATTGCAAAAATAGTATCCTACAATTATACTGAGTGTAGACAGAATTGGATAATATTGTGATAGGGAGTTGGCTTTTCATAAATGAGGCAAGAAACTAGCGAAGGCAAGGAAGTATTCCAAAAGAAGCCCCTT
>CAJUHN010000245.1 GCA_910585935.1 uncultured Lachnospiraceae bacterium
AGGCAAGGAAGTATTCCAAAAGAAGCCCCTTGGAAGACGTTGGTACTTAATGAGCGGTGCGATTACGCGCCGAGAATTTAGTACCACTACGTTTGGAACGGAGCGAGAGCGCGGCTTCGCCTAAATACTTCCTTGCCGTAGCGGAACTTTGATTTTAAAGTAAGAATGATAATATCATATTTTGTTTTACTTTAAATTGTATTGATAAAAGAAAAATTAAAAATGAATATGTGATGAATTTATTAAGCTGGTAAGGGAAATATATAAACCAGCTTTTTATTTACATAAAATATAAAAAAGAGAAAAAATCGTTTATAATTAAATAATATTGGAAAATATTAAAACAAAATATTGACAAGGGAGAAAAAATCACATATATCTATTATAAATACGAAACATAGGAGGTAGTAGAAATTGCTTATTAGATTTAATATAAAAAATTTTCTATCATTTTCAGAAAGAGAAGATGGAAAATCGGAAGAGTTTTCTATGATTGCTGGAAAAGTAAGAAGTAAGAAGGAACATGTATATGAAGATGGAAAAATTAAACTTTTAAAATTTGCTGCAGTCTATGGTGCAAATGCTGCGGGTAAATCTAATCTAGTAAAAGCATTAGATTTTATGCAAAGAATTATAGTGTCAGGTCTGCCAGAAGGACATACAGATAATTATTGCAAAGTTATGACAGAAAGTAAAGATAAAGAAAGTTATTTTGAATTAGAAATTTTATTAAATGATAAATATTATGCCTATGGGTTTGAGGTGATTTTGAATCAAAGCAGATTTACATCAGAATGGTTAGTGGAGCTTACATCGGACAATAAGGAAAAATTGATTTTTAGTCGAGATATCATCAAAGGGATATATGAGTTTGGTGGAGAAGTAAAAATAAAAGGGTTGATAGAAAAATTAAATGTTTATGCAGAGGATATACAAGAAGATGGTAGTGTATTATTATTATCAATCATGAATCAGAATAAGAAAACCTTATATCAACAATTTGAACAGGCTGCCATATTTCAGGATATTTATAAGTGGATAAAAAATAATTTGGATATTAATTATCCAGACAGACCTATTTCTGATTATTCTTATATGGCGAAAACAGAAAATGTAGAAGAAATTTGTAGAATAATAGCAGCTTTTGGAACAGGTATTACAGATTTTCAGATGGTGGAAGTTCCTGTTGAAAAGGTATTAGGACATTTACCTAAAACGATACAAGAAGATTTACTTGCGGATATTGAAAAGAAAACTGTGGATATGAAAGCAGATATTAATGTAGATGAATTAGGAATCATTATGCGGAGTAATAGAGACTTTTTCATTTTAAATATTGATAAAGAAGAAAATATTATTTGCAGGACAATTAAATTTTCACATGGAAAAAAGAATATTCTGTTTGAATTGTCAGAAGAATCTGATGGTACGGTAAGACTTTTAGATTTATTAGAAGTGTTATTATCTGGTGAAGGGAAGACATATATTATAGATGAATTAGATAGATGTCTGCATCCCAGCCTGACTTATAAATTTGTTGATACATTTTTAAAATTGGCATTCCAGAAAAATATTCAATTAATTGTGACCACTCATGAATCACGCTTATTAGATTTTGATTTGTTACGCCGTGATGAAATTTGGTTTGTAAATAAAAGAAAATCAGGAGAAAGTGATATTTATTCTTTAGAGGAATATAATGCAAGATTTGATCAGAAAATTGATAAAGCTTATTTGGAAGGGCGTTATGGAGGTATTCCCGTTTTCAACACTGTATTTCCAATTAGAGAGGTACAATGATGAGAGAAAGAAGGACATTTGCAGAACGAACACAGGTATTTACATCAGATAAAACTTTAAAAAAGTATTTTCTAGTATATGAAGGCTCTGAAACAGAAGCTATATATTTTGATGCAATTAGTTCCATGCGCGAAGATGTGGGGATTAGTCCATTAATCGAACTTATTCCTATTATTAGAAGTTATAGTGAAAATGGATGGAGTAATCCTAAAAAGATATTGGATCGTATTATTGAAAACTTAGAAGAGAGCAGAACAAATCAGATTTCTTATGAAACTTTGTTAAATCGTATTATGGATTATTTTTATGAAACAAAGGTAATAACAACTAGCAAAGTACAGGCGAGAAGTATTTGGAATACAATGTGCAGGATTTGTGAGGAAAAATGTTTGAAAAAACTTACTTCATATGTTGAAGATATTGAAAAAAGCTGTAATTTTATTTTAAAAGTATTACAAGAAGAATATGAACTACAACATGCGATTTCAGAAATTTCCAATATTATAAAAGAAGGGGGCTTCACGTATGCAGAAGGATTTGACAAAATTTGTTTCATTATAGATCGTGATCGAGAGAGTTTTGTTTCTTCACCAAAAGGTAATCAGTATAAGTATGTAATTGATAAGTGTGAAGAAATGGGATTTGAGTTATATGTTACAAATCCATGTTTTGAATTTTGGTTATTGTTACATTTTGATGAAGTATTTGAGCTAGATATGAATAAATTGTTAGAGAATCCAAAAGTAACAGCAAAAAGAAGGTATGTAGAGCAAGAACTTAGAAAACTTTGGTCGGGGTATCAGAAAAGTTCTTATAAAGCAAAGGAATTGGTAAAAAATATAGATAAAGCTATTAATAATGAAAAGAAATTTTGTGAAGATATTGTAAAGTTAGAAAATTTTATAGGTAGTAATATTGGAAAACTGATTATGAATATGCGAGGATCTAGTAATTGAGTAGATAAGATAAACTTTTTTGCTCAAATAAAGATTTTTATATAATAAAATAATTATTTTATGTGAATAGTAGTTATAGCTTTGGCTACTTTAAAGCTAAAGATTCGTTAAAACAAGAAATTATTCTAACAAAGCCTTACTTCTATTAACAAACTCAAAAAAGTTTGATAAAAATAGTGATAAACTAAGTTTTTTAGAAATATTAGAATAATTTCACAACAAAAAAGGAATGTTTTACAACATATAGATGTCACAAAATTATTTGTATCCGATATATAAACTATAAATAAACTTGAAAAAGTTTATAATGAAAAAGGAAGTGATAGGATGCAGATAGGGATTTGTGATGATGAAAAAGCAGTGCAAGAAGTGCTCCGTGAAAAAGTGAAGGAATTTTGCCCAGAGGCAGAGATAGTACTTTATCAATCTGGAGAAGAATTGCTTTTGGCAGAAAGCAGACCAGATATTTTATTTTTGGATATTCAGATGCCAAAAAAGAGTGGTATGGAAGTGGCGAGGGAGCTTCGCAAAGATGGTAGAAAAACAATTCTTATTTTTATAACTGCGATAGAAGAATATGTATTTCAGGCATTTGATGTTGGAGCATTTCATTATTTGGTGAAACCGCTTTCCAGTGATAAGTTTGAAGAGGTGCTGAAAAAAGCGATAAAGCAGTATGAAGAAATGAATAGAAAGATGCCAGAAAAAGAGGAGAAATATTTAATAATTAAGAATAGAGGAATACATACAAAAGTTTTATTAAAGGACATTGTGTATGCAGAAGTTTACAATCGAAAGATTATTTTACATAAGATGGACAGTGATATAGAGTATTATGGAAAGATGTCAGATTTGGAGATTCAGACAGGAGAAGATTTCTTTCGATCACATAGAGCATATTTAATTCATTTTAAATATGTGGAAAAATATGATGCTTCTACTATTTATTTAGAAAAAGGAAAGGCATTTATGGCAAAACAGAATTATCAAGAGTTTGTAAAAAGATATCTGAAATATAACCAGAGGAAAAGAAAAGAATGGCAAATATAGAAATAGAAAAGATAGATTGTTATTTTGAAATGATAAGTAACATTCGATTCTTTGGATCAGTGTTTATTGCCTCTTATTGTTATTATTATTTAATAAAGCAATTTATGAAAAAAGTAGAACGGGTTTGGCTAGTAGGAATGGCTTATTTTATGCCAATGGTAATTTTATATTATATTCCATTTATTATAAGTAATTTTAAAGCGTATTTGATAGGAACAATAGCGGGATTGCTTATGATGTATTTATTGGAAAGAAAAAATATAGAGCAGAAAATTTTTCTGTCAGTCACTTTTTTTTCATTACGATGGTTAACCGTTGCGATGGCAGATTGTATCAATAGAGTGTTTTATCAATATATGTCTTCTCTGTCAGAAATATCACTACATTGGAAAATACAATTAGGAATTTTCTTATTGAGTTCTATCCTCGATCTTGTTTTATCTTTTGTGTTCATGTTTTTTTCTGTATGGTTGATTCAAAAAGCGTATTTATATAAAAAAGAAAGCATGACTTTAAAAGAAATGACAATACTTTTAATACCATCTTTATCTGGAATGATTGGATATGAGGTATTACAATATTATAATAATGTTTATGATAAGGATACAGGAAAAAATATTTATGATATGTATAGGAGCTATAATGGACTTTGTTTTTTGCAGTATGTATTTTTCTTTTCGGCAATTCTTGTAATCATAGTTATATTTCAGGATATAAAAAGAAGACAGGAGGAAGAAAAACAAAATAGTATTCTTTTGGGACAAATAGAAGAGATGAAAAGCCATATTAGTAAAGTGGAAAGTTTGTATCAGGATATTAGAGGATTGAAACATGATATGGGGAATCATTTGACGGTTTTGGAGAATTTATATCAAAAGAAGGAATTTATAGAAGCGGAAAAATATACGGAGAAACTAAAAGATAGATTCTATAGAAAAACAACAGAGATGAATACTGGGAATCCTGTTACAGATATTATTTTGACAGAAAAGAAAAGGGAGGCAAAAGAGAAGGGGATCGTATTTCAATGCGATTTTCATTATCCAGAAAATACAAATATCAATGCCTTTGATTTGAGTGTGATATTAAATAATGCGATTACTAATGCGATTGAGAATAACAGAAAAAATGGACAGGCATATATCTCTATTTTATCTTACCGAGAAAAAAATGCTTATATGATAGAAGTGGAAAATAGTTTTGAGGGAGAGATAAAGGTAAATGAGGATAGTGAACTGCCCGAAACACATAAGAAAAATAAGAAAGAACATGGGTTTGGTCTTATTCATATAAAAAAAGTGGCGCAAAAATATTATGGAGATATTATGATAGAGCAAGATGGAGAGAGATTTAAATTGAGTATTTTGCTCATGGTGGAGTGAGAGAGGTTTACTAAATGTTGTGTCTTTCGGTATGGAGAGATGTCAGTATTATGTAAAAATAATAAATTAGGAGAAGGAAAATAAATATTATTTAATATGTTGAAAAGGAGAAGTTTATGAAAAAAGATAAGTTTGCATGTACATGTAAGAATGTAACATATGGTCAGATCCAAGAAGCAGTAGAAGAAGGTGCTACTACTTATGATGAAGTGCAAAAGATCACTCGGTTTGGTACAGGATGTGGAAAGTGCAGAGAGTTTATAGAATATTTAATTCGGGATATTGTAAGAGAAGTGGAGCAGAGAGAAAAGTGATGAAAAATACATGGAAACTCATATCTATTTTATCTTTGATAATTATATTTTTGATAGGATGCACAAAAGAGAAGCTACAAACAGATACAGAAGTAAAGGAAATAACTTATAAAAAGATCTCAGCAGAGGAGGCGAAAGAAATAATAGACAATTCTAGTGATTATATTTTACTAGATGTCAGAGAAGAAAATGAGTTTGCAGAAGGGCATATTGAGGGGGCTATTTTGATTCCTTATGGAGAAATTTCTGATAGAGCAGAAGAAGAACTACCAGATAAAGAAAAGACGATATTAGTATATTGTAGAAGTGGACGAAGAAGTTCTATTGCAGCGGAACAATTAGTAGAACTTGGCTATACCGATGTACAGGATTTTGGAGGAATTATAGATTGGACTTATGAAATTGTAAAATAAGATTAATAGGTGATTGTGAAAGTCAAAAATGGGACGCTGCGGCAAGGAAGTATTCCAGCGAAGCCGCGCTTTCGCT
>CAJUHN010000246.1 GCA_910585935.1 uncultured Lachnospiraceae bacterium
GTCCATTACGTCTGGAACGGAGCGAAAGCGCGGCTTCGCTGGAATACTTCCTTGCCGGAGCCACCCTTTCGCCTTTTCCATGAATAATAATGATTCCTTTTTGACTTTCCCAATCACCTAAATTTTGTTTAAATTATGTAAGGAGCTGCTGCTTTCACAGATGATTTTATAAAAAATCTGTAAAGCGAGCCAGCATTTATCTATCTATGCCGCAGCTCCTCATTAAGAGAGAGAAGTTTTTATTCACCGCCAGGGCCATCTCTTCTCGGAACTTCATCAGGAATGACATTTTTGGTATCAATTTCGGGGATATTGTCATCATCATATTCATTTTTCACATTTTGAGGAATTTCTAGAGTAGAAGTCTGTTTGATTTCCTCACAGAGTTTATGCGTAGTGTCCATGATTTTGCTCCTTTCTTTTTGAGATGATCTATATAAAAACGTCAGCTTGGCGTTGATGTTAGTATAACCTAAAAAAATAGTTTTATGAATAAAAAGTAAAAAGATTATGATTGACTTTCTAACTTGACGGTAGTAAAGTAAAACAGATAATTTAGTAAAAGTGAAAAGATTACGAAAACTAGATTATAAAAAGATTAATAAGGAAATTATCATAAAAAAGAAAGGAGAAATATTCCTATGGTTCGAGATATGACGAGTGAAAATCCAACGAAATTGATTTTATCTTTTTCTATTCCTCTTTTAATTGGGAATGTTTTCCAGCAACTTTATAGCATGGTAGATACTATTGTAGTAGGAAGATATTTGGGAGTACAAGCTTTAGCAGCAGTAGGAGCGACAGGCTCTTTGTCTTTTTTAGTTTTAGGATTTATCAATGGAATCACAAGCGGATTTTCTGTTTTAGTGGCGCAGAGTTTTGGAGCAGGAGATGAAAAGAGAATGAGGCATTTTGTTGCGATGTCCGTCTATTTAGGCTTGATTGTTTCTGCTGTTTTAACATTGAGTACAATTTTATTGACGAGAGATATTTTAAATCTCATGCAGACACCAGAAGATATTATTGACACTTCAGAAGTCTATATTAAGATTATTTTTGCAGGAATTTTAGCCACTATGTTTTACAATTTATTGGCAGGAGTTTTAAGAGCATTAGGTGACAGCAAAACTCCTCTCTATTTCTTAATATTGTCTTCTATTTTGAATATTGGATTGGATTTATTTTTTGTTATCAATATGAAATCAGGAGTGCCAGGAGTGGCATATGCAACCGTAATATCACAGGCAGTATCCGCAATAGCATGTCTTTTCTATATGGCAGTAAAATTTCCGATTCTGCATTTTCATAAAGAGGAATTAAAATTTTCTCTTTTAAGCGCAGCACGGCTTTTTCAAGTGGGGATTCCGATGGCATTACAATTTTCTATCACAGCGATAGGAACAATGGTGCTTCAGAGTGCTATTAACGGCTTGGGTTCTACTGTAGTAGGAGCTTATACAGCGGCTTCTAAGGCAGAGCAGTTGGCAGTACAGCCGATGATAACCTTTGGAACGACCATGGCGACTTATGTAGGACAGAATTTAGGGGCTGGCAGAATGGATAGAATCAGAGAAGGTGTAAAGAAGTGTATTATGATTTCTTGTATATTCAGTATATTGGGAAGCCTTTTAGTAGTTTTTTGCGGAGGTATACTGGTATCTCTGTTTATCACAGGAGAACAGCCAGAGGTTATGGCATATGCTAGGCAATATCTGAATACGATTGCGATATTCTTCATTCCATTAGGACTGATTTTTATTTATCGTAATACTTTACAAGGAATGGGAGATGGGTTTATTCCTATGATGGCAGGAGTGGTAGAGTTGGGAATGCGTGTATTTGTGGCGTTTGTGTTAGCAAAACAATTTGGATATACAGGGATATGCTTAGCAGGACCAATCGCTTGGATAGGCGCAGATATACCTTTGATGATAACCTATTATGTCCGTATGGGAAAAATTAAAAAGAGAGAAAGAGAAATGAAAGCGTTAAAAGAATGAGAAAGAAATGAGAGATGAGATGAAACCAGAAAAAGTGATAGAATTTTTGAAAATAACAGAGAAATTAAAGTGTAATACCAGACATTCTTGGACTTCAACGGGAAGAAGAGAAAGTGTAGCAGAACATAGCTTTCAATTAATGGTATTAGCATGGAGTGTAAAAGATGAATTTCCAGATATTGATATGGAAAAAGTGATGAAGATGTGTTTATTTCACGATTTTGGAGAGGCTATCACAGGCGATATCCCCTCTTTTGAAAAGACCACAAAAGATGAAAAAATAGAGGAAGAAGCAGTTTTTAAAGCTTTAGAAATATTGCCAGAAGAGCAGAGAAAAGAACTTGTAACGTTATTTGAGGAGATGAATGACTTAAATACAAAAGAAGCAAAATTATATAAAGCTCTGGATAAAATGGAAGCAGTGATACAACATAATGAGGCTTCTTTAGAAACATGGCTTCCATTAGAATATGAGCTACAGTTTACTTATGGAGAAAAAGAAACACAAGAATTTTCTTATACAAGAGAATTAAAAGCTTATGTCAATAAAATGACAGAGAAAAAAATAAAAGGTAGTGAGTGAAAAAGGGGGAAATAAGATGAATAAGATAGTGGATATTGGAGTGAATTTAACTCATAAACAGTTTGATCCGGATAGAGAAGAAGTGGTAAAAAAAGCTATAGAAAAAGGAGTAACAGCACTTATTATAACAGGAACGAGTGTGAGAGAAAGCAAAAAAGCTGCTTCTTATGCGAAAACGATGCCAGGAAGATTATATAGTACAGCAGGAGTTCACCCACATGATGCAAAGACTTGCAGGGAAAACACAATAGAAGAATTGAGAACATTAGCTATGTTTCCACAAGTCGTTGCGATAGGAGAATGTGGTTTAGATTATGATAGAGATTTTTCACCTAGAGAAGTACAAAGAAAGTGGTTTGAAGAGCAGATAAAACTTGCAGAAGAGTTGAATATGCCATTATTTTTACATGAGAGAGCCGCTCATCGGGATTTTAAAGCGATATTAAAAGAACACAAAGATATTTGTAAAAAAGCAGTTGTTCATTGCTTTACAGGGACAGGCGGGGAGATGCAGGCGTATTTAGAACTGGGATGTTCTATTGGAATTACTGGATGGATTTGTGATGAAAGGAGAGGAGAACATCTTAGGACATTAGTAAAAAGAATACCATTAAAGCACTTGATGATTGAAACAGATGCGCCGTTTTTGCTGCCTAGAAATATGTCAGATAAACCAAATAATAGAAGGAATGAACCAGTATTTTTAACACATATTGTAGAAGATATTGCGAAATGTTTAGGAAAGACAACGGAAGAGATTAAAAATATCACTTATCAAAATACATTAGAATTTTTTGGAATAGAAGAATGTTGTTAGAAGAAAGGAATAAGAAGTTTTATAGTATGGGTTTAAGGAAAAAGTGAGAGGATAGGACATTTTGACTAAAGGTTCGCTCCGGCAAGACACTATTCCAGCGAAGCCGCGCTTTCGCTCCGTTCCAGACGTAATGGTACTAAATTCGCAACCCTTATCAGGGCTGCTCATTAAGTGTCAACGTCTTCCAAGGGGCTTCTTATGGAATAGTGTCTTGCCTCCGCTAGTTTGCAATATAAGGCTAGTTTGTGAGGTATGATGGCAAACTATTATCATAACTTATAGTAATTGTTTGAAAAATAGTATCTTTCCTGTGCGAACCTTTGACCTTCGAGTAGGATAAACTGTAACATAAAAAACGATCACTATATTTTATATACTATTAGCATTTTCTTTTCCATTCGTTTTTTTATAATTTTCGACTTTAGTAAAGAAACAAGAACATTAAAATGTATTATAACATAATAAAAATCATAGTAAAATAAAAAAAGAAATTCTAGTAATGCTTTGATTTAATAGTGAATAAGTAAATATTATTTGTTAAGAGTGTTGTCAATCATTCTACTATGTGATGCTATTTTAGATTACAAAATCTTTTATTATTTTTGGAAAAATAGTTGCAAAAGAAAAAGGCTTGTTGTAAACTGAAATTAATAGCTGTGCGACTGGCGGATGAGTAGAAAAATAAACTACAGGGGAGCACAGAAATTTTTATTGCCGACCGTCTGGGCAAGCTACAATCGTTTTCTTATTTGGCTTATTTCATATTATGGATAAAAAATAAGTGAGGAAACGGAGCAGCTTTTTTATACATAATTTCAGATATAAATGGAGGAAAGAAAATGAGAGCACTTATCAGCGTATCAGACAAAACGGGAATTATAGAATTGGCAAAAGAATTGACAGATCTTGGAATAGAGATTATCTCTACAGGCGGAACATATAAAAAATTAAAAGAAGAGGGAATACAGGCGATAGAAATCTCGGAACTCACAGGTTTTCCAGAATGTTTAGATGGCAGAGTAAAAACATTACATCCTGTTGTCCATGCAGGACTTTTGGCGATGCGGTCAAAACCAGAACATATGAAACAATTAGAAGAACTGAAGGTAGAAACGATTGATATAGTTATTGTCAATTTATATCCTTTTAAAGCAACTATATTAAAAGAAGGAGTGACACGAGAAGAAGCAGTGGAAAATATTGATATTGGAGGTCCTACTATGCTCCGTTCTGCTGCAAAGAATTATCAAGATGTAACAGTAATAGTAGATCCAACAGATTATAAAACTGTATTGACACAATTAAAAGAAAAAGGAGAGGTTTCTCTCGACACGAAGTTTTATTTGATGCAAAAAGTATTTATGCATACTTCTAATTATGATACCATGATAGCAGATTATTTGAAGAAACAGCGAAAAGATACATCTCTTCCAGAAACACTCACGATGACTTTTGAAAAAGTACAAGATATGCGTTATGGAGAAAATCCTCATCAACAAGCTGCATTTTACAGAGAAGTAGGAAAAAAGACAGGTTCTATTGTAGATGCAGTACAATTAAATGGAAAAGAGCTTTCTTTTAATAATATCAATGATACAAATGGAGCATTAGAACTGTTAAAGGAATTTACAGAGCCAACAGTAGTTGCGTGCAAACATGGAAATCCATGTGGAGTGGGAAGTTCAGAAGATATTTTAGAAGCATGGCATAAAGCATATGATGCAGATAAAGTATCTATTTTTGGAGGGATTGTTGTGCTCAACCGTCCAGTAACAACAGAATTAGCAGAAGAGATGAAGAAAATTTTCTTAGAAGTAATTGTCGCTCCTGAATATGAACCAACAGCATTAGAAATATTAAAAAGTAAAAAGAATGTCAGAGTGCTTCAGCTAGCGGATATATCTGTACCACAAGATGAAAATGCTTATGATTTAAAGAAAGTAAATGGAGGATTAATTGTACAAACGATTGATAGTAAATTACTCATAGAAGAAGAGTTAAAAGTGGTGACAAAAACAGCGCCTACCAAGGAACAGATGGAAGACTTGCGTTTTGCTTGGAAAATGGTGAAATTTGTGAAGTCTAATGGAATCGCTCTGGCTAAAAACAAACAATCTATCGGAATCGGACCAGGACAAGTAAACCGTGTTTGGGCAGCAAAACAGTCTATAGAACATGCGAAAGAATTGATAGGGGAAGATGCAACAAAAGGAGCTGTGATGGCATCAGATGCCTTTTTCCCATTTGATGATTGTGTAGAAGCGGCACATGCAGCAGGGATTACAGCGATCATTCAGCCGGGAGGTTCTGTACGCGATCAAGATTCCATCGATAAATGTAACGAATATGGAATCGCTATGATATTCACAGGAATGCGCCATTTTAAACATTAAAAAATAATTTATGTATGTAATATTCCACTTTTTTATTGCTAGTTATTATGAAATTTTCCTTTCAAAAAGGTTCGCTACGGGAAGGAAGTATTCCAGCGAAGCCGCGCTTTCGCTCCGTTCCAGACGTAGCGGACAC
>CAJUHN010000247.1 GCA_910585935.1 uncultured Lachnospiraceae bacterium
GTGCCGACGTCTTCCAAGGGGCTTCTTATGGAATACTTCCTTGCCTCCGCTGATTTGCTGATTGCTCTAATTTGTGAAAAGCAAATCTTACGATAACCATAGAACTAAGAAATAAAATTGTAAGAATGGATATAAAGATAGTTTGTATAAAAAAATGGGATACATAGTTTTTGAGTAGTAAGTATTATAAAAAATATGAAATCAACCTTCCTATTCTATTGTTATCACAAAACTAACTCTTTTTTCAAAGAGTAGAACAGTCAACAATCTAGCGGAGGCAAGCACCTATTCCAAAAGAAGCCCCTTGGAAGACGTTGGTACTTAATAAGCAGTCCTGTAAGGGGCTGCGAATTTAGTACCACTACGTCTGGAACGGAGCGAAAGCGCGGCTTCGTTGGAATAGGTGCTTGCCGTAGCGTCCTTCTTCGACTTTCAAGCAGCCACATCGATACTTATTTTAATAATTTGCATATTGATTTTATATTTATATTCTGATAAAATATATGCTTATGATAATCTTATCCTTCAAAAAAGAAGAGATATGATATACAGAGAAAAAATATGATCGAAATAAAAGTAGGTTATGATAGATAAAAGGAGGATTTATATGTCATATAAGCTCGCTGTCTGTGATGATAGCCAAACAGATAGCTCTTATATCTCCACACTTGTTACTGACTGGGCGTTATTGAATGGACATCTGATAAAAATCAATACATTTCCATCGGCAGAAGCGTTTTTATTCCACTATGCTGATGAAAAAGATTATGACATTCTCATGCTGGATATAAAAATGGATAGAATGGACGGCATGGAACTGGCGAAAAAGATTCGTAAATCTAATACCACAATACAGATCATATTCATCACGGGATTTCCTGATTTTATGGCGGAAGGATATGAAGTTTGCGCACTCCACTATCTAATGAAACCAGTATCACCAGACAAATTATATGCTACTCTGGAGCGTGCAGTAAAAAATCTCGCCAAAAAAGAGAAAACGCTTCAAGTAGTATTTGATCGTCAGACAGACTTTATACCACTGTCAGAAATCTTATATATTGAATCACAGAAGCAATATGTGATCATTCATACAACAGAAAACAAATATCGCATGAAATGTTCTCTTACAGAAATTATGGATGAGCTTAATGAGTATTTTTTTAAGTGTCAGAGGTCATTTATTGTGAATCTTTTTTATGTAGCGAAGATTAAAGCGGATTGTGTGATTTTAAAAGATGGTGAGGAAGTTCCTATCAGTCGAGGAATGTCTGAAATAATAGCGAAAATGGTAATTAAATTATTTTGAGGTATGAATATGTTATTACAAAAACTGATCGATAAACGCATAGAATCTTATCAGAGTGAACTGATAGAAAAGTATTGCGCTGAGGTTGAGAGTATGTATACAAAAATGCGGGGTTGGCGGCATGATTATCATAATCATATTCAGGCGATGCAGGCGAGTATGGCTCTGGGGAGATATGAAGAGGTGAAGGAATATCTACATCAATTAAATGATGACCTCACAAATGTGGATACTATCATTAAAACAGGACAGGTCATGGTTGATGCTATTTTAAATGGTAAACTCACCCTTGCAGCTAAGAATAATATTCCACTCAATGTGAAAGCGCGTCTGCCGGAGAAACTCTCTATTAGTACGATTGATTTATGTGTCATTATCGGGAATCTCCTCGACAATGCTATTGAAGAAAATATAAATCTTCCCCAAGAAGATCGTTTTATTCGTATCTATATTGGGGTGAAAAATACACAGCTCTATTTGTGCTTTACCAATGCCGCTGGAAAAAGAAAGGTGAAATATGCTAAAACATTTTTATCCACGAAAGGAGCATCGCATGGTTTTGGAGTGTCGAGGGTGGAAAGCATAGTGAAAAAGTATGAGGGATTTTTTTCAGCCGACAGTGAAGAAGGGGGTTTTACGGCTGAGATATTACTTCCATTAGAAAAATGAAAATTTAAAATAATTTATAAATAATAGAATAAAAAACGCATTTCGTTCACCGAAAATAACATTTCGTTCACGATTTGCGCTTTTTTGCGTTTTATAGAATAAGATAGAGAATAGATACGAAACAATAGAGGAGGTAATGATTGTGCCTGAGAAAGTAAAAAAAATAAAAAAGAAAGAATCAAAGACAAAGCCGAAATACTCGCTTTGGCAGAATATTCAATATTATTTCAAAGTTCTGAATGTCTATAAGTGTAAAATAAGTTATATCGTATGGATAGATATACCCATCACGCTTCTTTTTACTCTTGTATCAACTTATACCACAAAACTCATTCTAGATCGATTGGAGTTTAACAGTGGTTTTCAAGAAGTAGCTTTTGTTATCATTGGAATTTTTGTGATACAGCTTGTTCTTGGAATGATAAGAAATAGTGTCAATGCAGAATGGTCGTTTTTTGATTTGGATATTTTGGGGTGTTTAGCGGTAATGAATGAGAGTAAAAAGTTGTCATTAGATTATGAATATTTGGAAAATCCAAAAATTCAAACCTTGATGTCAAAGGCAAGTGATACCGTTATAAATAATCATACTGCTGTGGTAAATTTTCCCAGAACCCTTTTTAATTTTATCGGAAATATTTTATATTTTCTTATTTTTGGAGGTGTTTTATCAACACTTAATCCTATTATCATCGTTTTAGTTATCGCATCAACTTTTACTGGATATATTCCGCAGAAATTATATCGAAATTATGAACACCGAACAAAAGATAAACGAAATGATGCGAGCCGTAAAGTAGGATATTTTACATCATTGTCTAAAAATTTTGAAATAGCAAAGGATATCCGCTTATTTTCTATGCGCAGTTGGCTTGATGAATCTGCAAAAGAAGCGTCAAAGAAATATACAAAATTATTGTTGGATCTGGAAAATCGTGATGTCGCAGTTTCCATGGTAGGATTTCTTGTGACATTTTTACGAGATGGAGCAGCTTATGCCTATCTCATCTATCGTGCGATAAAAGGAGATATCACTTCTGGAGATTTTGTTTTATACTTCACAGCGATTTCGAGTCTGGGCGGCTGGTTTCAGGGGATTTTGTCAGGCTGGTCAGAAATTCATAGAACAAGCCTTCAAATATGTGATTCGAGGGAATTTATGGAACTTCCTAATCTATTTAATCATGATAGAGGAACACCTTTGCCTTGCAAAGATGATGAGATTGAAGTGGTGTTTGAAGATGTTTCTTTCACCTATCCTTCCGCAGATTCTCCAACCTTGGAACATATAAATTTTACGATCCATCCGGGGGAAAAACTGGCAGTTGTAGGTACAAACGGAGCAGGAAAGACTACACTTGTGAAACTTTTATGTGGCTTATATACTCCCACATCAGGAAGAATCCTTGTAAATGGACATGAAATCAAGGAATATAACTGTGAAGAATATTATTCTATGGTATCGGCTATCTTTCAGTTTTCAAGTATTTTACCTATCTCTATTGCTGAAAATATTGCGGTGTGCGAGAGGGAAAACATTGATGAAAAACGTCTGAAAGATGCAGTAAAACTGGCAGGATTTAAGAAAAAGATCGATTCGCTAAAAGATGGTGTTTACACACCGATAAACAAATCCATAAATAAAGATGGGATTGAATTATCTGGCGGCGAAAAACAAAAGCTTTTACTCGCTCGTGCGATTTATAAAGATGCAAGACTTCTCGTACTAGATGAACCTACCTCGGCACTCGATCCGATTGCTGAGAGCCAAATGTATGAAAGTTATCATACATTTGCAAAACATCGCACCTCTATTTTTGTTTCACATCGGCTTGCGTCCACTCATTTTTGCGACAGGATTATTCTCATCGGTGAGAAAACCATATTGGAATCAGGAACACATAAAGAACTGATGAAACTTGGCGGCAGATATGCAGAACTATTTGATATTCAAAGTCATTACTATAAAGAGGAGGGAACAAAGTGAAAACAACAAAATGGAAAGAAGCAATCATCTTAACTCTTCGAGGATATAAGTTTTGGTATAAGATTGATAAGAATATTATCATATATAAAATACTTTATGCGATCTGTGGTATTGTATCACCTTATACTACTGTATATATTTCTGCTCTTTTGATCACGGGGATCGCAGAAGGAAAAGAACTTAAAAAGCTGTTTTCTTATGCACTTGCCATTGTAGGAATTAACTTGATTATGTCATTTCTCAATCGAATGTGTCTCCGCAAGATAAATGCATCTCAAAACTTTATGTGGGAGAAAAAAGAAATCTTTTTTAATTCTGTGAATATGAGTATGCAGTATGAACATCTTGAAAATCCAGAAACATACTTGAAACGAGATCGTATATTTGAAGCACAGAATGCAAACGGTTTTGGGACTTGGATGCTACTATGGCACATAGAACAATTTATCAGGGGAATTTTTTCAGTCATAATCTCAATTTCACTGAGTATAAGTCTGTTCATACTGAAAGCTCCCGGCACATATAGCGGCATCTGGACATTAATAAATTCCCCTCTGTCCGTTATTGTGGTAATTGCAATGATAATCTTGAATATTTATATCAATATCCTTACGGTAACACGGCAGAGTAATTTTCTCTATAAGGAGATTGAAGAACTTCAAAATGATAATAGAATATATAAATATTATAATGAGATGTTAGAAAATTATAATGCGGCTGCAGAGATACGTATTTTCGATGAAAAATCTCTGATAGAAAAATCTTGGCTTAATATTTATGTACATCCAAAGTATATGACTAATATTATAAAATATTATCGTAAAACAGGTCGTTTGCGTGTTCTCACCACTTTTTTTATGAATATTACATTATATTTGTTTATTGGAGCAAAGGCATATATGGGGGCATTTGGAATCGGTAATTTTGTGCTCTATATTTCAACGATTGAGCGTTTTATCAGTGCGATATCAGATTTATTTCAAACTGTTTCCATGCTGTCCAGCAACATACCCTATCTTCGTGATGAGTTTTCTTATCTTGATATGCCAAACAATATGTATCAAGGCACTCTCAAGGTGGAAAAGCGAGCTTTTTGTGAGGAAGGTGACAATGATTATGAAATTGAATTTCGGGATGTTTCTTTCCGATATCCGAACACAGAAACTTATGCCCTGCGCCATATAAATCTGAAATTCAAAATCGGTGAAAAAATGGCAGTTGTTGGCGAAAATGGATCAGGCAAAACCACTTTTATTAAATTATTATGTCGCCTTTATGATCCTACAGAAGGAGTGATTTTATTAAATGGCATTGACATTAAAAAATATGACTATGATGAATATATGTCTATTTTTTCTGTAGTCTTTCAGGATTTTAAACTATTTTCCTTTTCACTCGGTCAAAATGTTGCGGCGAATACAAACTATGACGAATCCCGCGTGATAGAATGTCTTACAAAATCAGGATTTTCCGACAGACTCGCAAAGATGCCAAAAGGAATTGAAACATGTTTATACAAAAATTTTGATGAAGAAGGTGTGGAAATTTCCGGTGGTGAGGCTCAAAAGATAGCTTTAGCGCGTGCACTTTACAAAAATGCTCCATTTATTATTTTAGATGAACCAACTGCTGCACTTGACCCAATTTCAGAATATGAGATTTATTCTAATTTCAATCGTATTGTCGGAAATAAAACAGCGATCTATATCAGTCACCGTTTATCGTCCTGCCGTTTCTGTAATGATATCGCGGTATTTTCTAATGGCTCTTTAATACAACGTGGATCACATGATATGTTGATTCAAGATGAAAATGGGAAATATCACGAATTATGGAATGCACAGGCACAGTATTATACTGTATAATGAAAAAGGAAAACGATTATTTCTTTTACTGTTGCTACGAAAATAGATTTTTATTTTCATGATAGGCTGTGATAACCTTTCATGAT
>CAJUHN010000248.1 GCA_910585935.1 uncultured Lachnospiraceae bacterium
GTGCTATAGTAAGAAAGAAAAAAGGTTCGCGTAATATTCTATTACTAGAACTTTTTTATTTTCCTAACTATATTCTATAATCCCTCTCACCCCGTCGACTATCTTATATCAATCTTTTTCATTCCACTATACCCCAAACTTGAATCTCCACTCATTTTGTAAGAATCATGTAAGAATTACATTGACAGATTTGTAAGAAGAGCCTATTATACTATAATCAAGCTTTAAGGAGGAGTTCTCATGGAAGAATGTATATTAGTAGTAGATGATGATAAAGAAATCGTAAAAGCGATTGCTATTTTATTAGAAAAGGAGGGCTATCAAGTATTAAAAGCTTACGATGGACTTCATGCATTGGAATATGTAATGGAAAAATCCATTCAGCTCATTTTAATTGATGTGATGATGCCGAAGTTAGATGGTCTATCTACTATTATGAAAATTCGTGAAAAAAAGAATTTACCAATTATTATTCTGAGCGCAAAAACAGAAGAAACAGATAAAGTATTAGGTCTATCGATGGGTGCTGATGACTATATCACTAAGCCTTACAATCCTCAGGAATTAATCGCTCGTGTACGCAGTCATTTAAGACGATACACTTCTTTAGGTGATATCCATACAACGAATACATCTGATAGCATTATAAATGGAAGACTTTCCTATCATATAAAGCAACATGTTTTATATGTAGATGGAGAAGCCATAAAATTGACTGCGACAGAAACTAAGATTATAGATTTATTTATGCGAAATGTAGGACGCATTTTTCCGACAGAAGAAATTTATCAACGTGTCTGGGAAGAAAAAGCATTTTCTTGTGAAAATACGGTCATGGTACATATCCGCCGTATTCGAGAAAAAATAGAACTCAATCCGAAAGAGCCAGAATATTTAAAGGTGGTGTGGGGAATTGGATATAAAATGGAAAAAAAGTAAAACTTTTCTAAGTTATTTCTCCTTTCTCTTAGGTATTACACTATTATTCCATAGTGTTTTTGCCATTTTAGGGAGAACAAATGGAGGAATTTATTTAAAGCAAGAACTACAAGATGTATTAGAAAACGATTATCAAAATACAGAAGAATTTAAAATATTTATCTCGGATAGGCTAAAAAACTTTTTAACCATGGCAATTATTAGTACTGTTTTTAAAGAAGATGAATATGAAAATTACTATAATGGTATATATGGTGACAATATACATTTTCATCGTAATTACGTTATTGATGACGAATCAGAATACGGTCCAAAAACAGCAAGCAAATTTCATCAAATCATACAAGATGATAAAAATTTATTATATAGCATTTATTATGATAATAGAATATTATATTCTAATGCTTATGGCTATTCTCTGGATGGACCTACAAAACTTCTTCCTTCTGGTTATAACTTTTTATTATATTTTGATGGAAATAAAGCAATTATTACGAAAGATAACAAAGAGGAAATTTGGTATATTCCACGATATTATGATGATGCTACAGGCAAAAATACAGAAAAAGTGCAAATCTGTATGGCGGTTTCAGAAGTTCCCTCTCCATATTTCGTAAAAAACTATTTTAATTTATTTTATACTGATACAAATAACAGCTTTCTTTATCATCTTTACCAAAATGCAAAAGAAACACAAAAAGAGATACAAAAATTATACCTCTCCTATCTCATTATTAGCATAGTTGGGATTCTCTTTCTCGTTTTATCCGGAATATTGAGAAGATATAAAAAAATAGGAGATACTTGGTTTGCTCATCTCTGTCATAAGTTTTTGTTAGAATTTAAAATTTTGATTTTTCTATTTTTAATAGGATATACTACCTATCAGATATTTTGTCAAAACACTGACATTTATTGGATTTTAAAATATGAAAATATTTATGATTATTCTTCTTACTTAGGTAGAGAAATTTGGGCGGGTATTTTTCAAGTTGAAAAATGCATTTTAACACTTTTTTGGTTTTCTTATTTTATTTGGAATGAACGTAGATACTATAAACCACTTTGGCAGCAAAGTATTATTTATCATTCTTTAAAAAATTCATCTCAAAGTTTTCCGTTCATCCAAAAAGTATCACGACAATACAAAATTATATTTTGGTCAGAGTTTTTTCTTGCTGTCTGTGTTGCTACTATTTTTCTTATTTTTGGTATAAAAACATATTCTTCTATATTTTTATACCTCGGTGTTGGAATTTTATTCATGCTTTTAGGTTTCATTATCATCATTCGTTATATCTTCACAAGACATCAGATGATATTATTAAATGATGTAAATTCCCTTATGAATCAAATTTCTGCCATTCATAGTGGAAATTTGACAACTCCTCTTTCCGAGCCAGAAAATATAGAATTTTCAGAAGCAGTACAGGACTTAAATGATATTCAATATGGTATGGAAATCGCTCTCAAAGAACAGATGCAAAGTGAACAGTTAAAAGTTGAGCTTGTTTCTAATGTATCTCATGACATCAAAACTCCACTGACTTCTATCATCAGTTATGTAGACCTTTTAAAGCAAGAAGATCTGCCGGAGAACTTAAAAGATTATGTAAAAATATTAGATGATAAAGCACAGCGACTAAATGAAATGGTACAAGATGTATTTGACATCAGTAAAGCCGCATCTGGACAATTAAGTGTTCACTTAGAACAATTAGATTTTGGTAAATTATTAGAACAGACATTAGCAGAGATGCAGGAAACAATCTCTTTAAGCTCTTTTTCCATAAAGACAGATATTCCTCCTGTTCCCATTTATATTTTAGCAGATGGACAGCGTTTATACCGCGTTTTTCAGAATTTAATTCAAAATGCACTGCAATATTCCCTAGAAGGTTCTAGAATATATATCAGCTTAAAATCAGACGGAACTTTTGCAACTGTTAGTATCAAAAATACTTCTAAATCAGAAATTGATGAAAATATCAATTATATAGAACGCTTTGTTCGAGGCGATAACAGCCGCAGTGATGGAGGCAGCGGTTTAGGTCTATCAATCGCCCAAAGTTTTACACAAGCCTGCAATGGAAAATTTTCTGTGGAAACCATCGCTGACCTCTTTGTAGTCACAGTAAAATTTCCACAGATAAGAAGTGCTTCACAAGCTATAGAAGCATAATATTTCAGCGAATAATTCCTTTCATTGATATAGCAATATAATGCACAAATGTTGGATAGTTCGTAGGGCAACAAACAAATACAAGTAAACCAAAAGTCTTTCTCAATCCTTAAAAGGCTATAACAATAACAGTTATAGTCTTTTTTATGCTCAGACCCATGCAGATGAAATATGCCGCTAATGCGGCACACAGGTCACGCGGCGAGTAAGGAAAGTCTTCCCTACTCGATTGTAGTAATTATTATATAAAAAAACATGTGTGGAACTGACCAGCACCACCAAAAGACAAAAACTGACCAAACATAACCGCTCCATAAGGAAAAAATTAGACAAAGCAAAGGAACAGGCAAAATAGCCAAAAATTACCAAGAAAATTGCAAAAAATAAGACAAAACGGTGTTTCAGTAAAATTTAATGGAACTTTGTATATGGTTATGATAAAATAATGTCATTGAAACTTCAATATAGTCAAATCGGATATTCGCAATCCGCTTCGCTACTTGCTCATAACCTCATAGCTGCTATCGCAGCTTTTCCGTGGGAGTCTGCACTCCCACGGAAACAAGGAAGTCCCAACCCACCGCTTTCGCCTTGGCGGCTTAGAAGCGGGGGACTTCCTTGATGAGGTTAAAATTGGAAGGAATGATTTTATTTTAACCATTACAAATAAAACGGAGGATTTTTCATATGTTATTACAATTTAATAATTTAACAATTAGAAATGCAACTGTTGAAGACGCAGATTTATTATCATCATGGTGGAATGATGGAAAAATTATGGCACATGCAGGTTTTCCAAATGGAACTGGTGAAACAGCAGGTGAAATTGCTGAAAATCTCAAAAAGGACACGGATGAAAACAGACGTTTGATTATCGAACTTGATAAAAGACCTATTGGTGAAATGAATTATAGTAGAAAAAGTGAAGATACTGTCGAAATCGGAATTAAGATTTGTGATTTTTTAGAGCATAATAAGGGGTATGGAAAAATACTTTTAAGTATGCTTATCTTTTCATTGTTTAAAGACATGGGATACAAAAAAATAATTCTTGATACAAATGCAAATAACAAAAGAGCTCAACATGTTTATGAAGAACTTGGTTTTACGAAATTACGAGTTAGAGAAAATTCATGGAAAAATCAGCTTGGTGAGTTGCAGTCAGTCATTGACTATGAAATGTATCAGGAGGATTTTGTGAATTTTGCAAAATAAAAGTATTGTAAATTAATAACTTTTTCTATTTTATATACCTTTTCCAATATACTATAATATTAATTAAAATTACTATATATAATCCCCCTATTACAAATTCAAAAATTTCACATTCATAGAAAAAACAACAAACTAACTAAGACAAAAAGCAATTCCAAAAGAAGCCCCTTGGAAGACGTCGGCACTTAATAAGCTGTTCCGCATGAAGCGGAACGGCGAATTTAGTACCGTTACGTCTGGAACGGAGCGAAAGCGCGGCTTCGTGGAATGCTTTTTGTCTTAGTGAAACCTTTAGCAAAAATGTACTCTAAACAATTATAACAAAACTTTTTTGAACTTCCAAAATAATTATCTTCTATATGGCTGTTTTAAAATAACCTTTATTGTATACTTTAACCACTCTATCTGTTCTTCTGATAAACCATCTAATTTTAATATTGGAGATTTATCTAATCCCACAAGATAATCTAAACTTGTATCCAATATTCTTACTAATTCTACAGCTTTATCTAAAGGAGGGGATAAAGTATTACTTTCATAGCGATAAATTGTACTTTTTGTTACTCCAATTTTCCTTCCTAATTCCGTTTGTGAAAGCTTCTTCTTCTTTCTTAATTTTTTTAGACGTAATCCAAAATCATATTGCTCTATTTCATCCATGCGTCATTCTTCTTTCCTCCAAATTTATCCGTTTCTTTTGTAATACTCGGATTTATTTATTATATTACCTTACTATAATATACCTTTTACGCCTATTTTATCAATATTTATATACATATTAGCGCTTATTTAAAATTATCTCATTCTATATTTTTATTATAATCAATAAAAACTAAAAAGAAAAAAGGCTACTGCAAAAGCAGTAAGCCCCCTTTATTAATCCCAGTTAATAGCTTCATGCGGTATTGTCGGACTTTTGTCAGCTTTTGCCTCTGCTATTGCCTGTAATTCATCTTCTGTTGGTTCATCTTCTGGAACAAATCGAACAAGAACCTTATATATTGTTTCAATATCTTTTTCCGGTATTAAATCTATAAGGTATTTTATTGTTTCTCTACTCATCTTACAACCTCCCTAAAGCCTTTTATATGCTTCACCTCTTGGTTTCACATTATTTATTGTTATTATATCATTTTCAAGTGTAAATAACACCCTTAAGTCTCCAATTCTTAAACGATATTCATTTTCAAACCCTTTTAATTTCGTAATGTCCCCCACTTCTAAAGTGGTGGGATGAATTGCATTATATCTTTTGTATCTCATATTGCCAATTATTATTATGACAAATCCGCACTATATTACAGAGGCTAACTTGTTTGTATTTTTTGTCTGGCATTGTTATATAATCACCATTTATATTTTTTATGTATACCCCACAATTTGTAAAACCACTGATATACCCCTTTTGCCCAAATACTTCCACATAATCATTCAGATACCATCCTTTATCGTAAGGGGTATTTTTTCTATTTCTTTTCTGGGTTCTGTTAGGCTCTTTTCTTCCTTTTCTTGCAGTCGCTTCATGCAGGGAACGTTTTTTCTTTCTAAATTGTTTTATCCTTAACCA
>CAJUHN010000249.1 GCA_910585935.1 uncultured Lachnospiraceae bacterium
GTTTGCTCATTAAGTGCCGACGTCTTCCAAGGGGCTTCTTATGGAATACTTCCTTGCCGTAGCGCCCCTTTGAATTTGATGTAAACTTGGCTATAACCGTGTACTGAAGACTGAAAATTCAAAAAAGTACTTGACAATTTAATTTATTATAGATATAATAAAAGTGTTTCGTTTGCAAACCGTTCAAACTCAACAGTAAAAATACTGATAAGGGGTTGTACTGGTTTCGACGGGGATTATGAAATTATAGAAGCCATCTGCGGGTCGGGACCGCATAGTAAACCGAAAACTTAAATATAAACGCAGACGAAAATTTAGCGTTCGCTGCTTAATAGCAGCTGTCGAACTTGAGTTTCTCACCGCTTAAGACCTCGGCATCGACTAGGTGAGGCACTTCTTTTCCTAAGCTTTGCGGAAAAGAAAGAAATATGAAGCTACTGAAATGAAAAGCCTGTCTTTGGGCGTTTGATGGAGGGAATGGCATTGCGCATAAAACATGGACTGTGATGGGAGAAACTGTAATGGATGGGTCTTCGGACAGGGGTTCGATTCCCCTCAGCTCCATTTACATAAAAAGAAATATCGAGGTGTGGCTCAGTTTGGTAGAGCGCCACGTTCGGGACGTGGAAGCCGCAAGTTCGAATCTTGTCACCTCGATTTCAAAAGCTGGTATCAATAATAATTGATGACCAGTTTTTTATTTTTTTAATGAATGAGTTAAGTATATCGGCAAAAGTATTTGACTTATCAAAAATTATTTGGTAAAGTGTGATAGTGTTTAGTTATAATATGCCATTTTTATAAAGAAGAATAAAATTTGTTGCAATAGGATTGAAAAAGTATATTAGAGTTTATTTAGAAGATAGATGAAATAGGGGTTATTCTTTAAGAAAATTGTAAAATAGCAAATAGTATCTTATCAAAATAGTAAAAATAGATATACTTGTGCTTTAAAAATATGGGATTTGGAGTGAAAATGAAGATACATTTAAGAATTTTACGAAAAAACTCTTGCCAAAGCACTAGAAAATGTTTATAGTATAAATTAAAGTTTTCCTATATAGAGATTTCCAAAGGAAGGAAAAGTGAAAAGAGAACTTTAGGAATTGGGAAACAAATAAAGAGGAGGATAACATGGAACAGAAAACAGTTACAGTGGGCAGCCCATCGAAAGAGAAAATAAGTCCAATTGCAAAATTAGTACAGCTTGCATGTCAGTTTGAAAGTGCAATTTATTTAGAAAATGGAACTCGTAAAGTAAATGCAAAAAGTATTATGGGAATGATGGCACTGACCTTAGATAAGGGGATGCAAGTTACTATTTATGCAGATGGTACAGACGAAGATGTTGCTGTAGAAAAAATGGAATCTTATTTAGCAAGCTAATAAGAATAAATCTTAATTGTTTTTTGTAAGGAGGAAAAATATGAGAAAAAAGAAAATGAGCACTATGCAACCAGAAGTAGAAGCAAAAGAGGTAATAATAGAAGAAGCTGTTGTGCAAGAAGCAGAAAATAAAGCACCAGAAGAGATAACAGAAGAACAAGGAGAAAAAAAGGCAGGAGAAGAAAAACCAGTTCCTAAAAGAAAGAAAAGAGCAGTAAAAGAAAAAACTACCACAGTAGAAGCTCCTAAAAAGAGAGGAAGAAAACCAGCTTTAGATACGGCAGAGAAATCTGTGGCAGGGAAGGAAGAAGAAAAGATAGTACTGCAGTTTTCTGGAAAAGAGATTTCTACGAATGATATTAAAGAGCAGATTAAAGCTGCTTGGGTAGAGCAAGGACATAGAGCAGCATTTATTAAGAAATTAGAAATTTATATAAAACCAGAAGAATGTGCTGCATATTATGTTATTAATGAAAAAAATAGTGGTAAAATTGATTTATAAGAAGAAAGATAAAACAGGAGAGATGCTAAATTCTCTCCTGTTTTTTAGCAATAAAAAATATGATGTTTATTAAGAAATATAGTATGAATTTATATTATTATGACAAGAGGAAACAAAAGAAAAGGGAGGGAGAGAAAAAAGTGAAAGAAGATTTCATAGTAGATGGGATTCATTTTTCTGATTCACAGGAGGCAAAAAAAGCACAAAAAGAGTTAGATGGGATTGAATATATTAAAAAGACAAATGATATGAAAAACCCTAAAGTATTATTAGCATTATATAATAAATTTATAGAACATCAGTTATTTCAAACGGAGATAGGGAAAAGATTTCTTACAGAGATAAAAGAAGAATTGATAAAAAGCCCTTCCATTAAAAAGGGGGAAATTTCAGGATACCAAGAGGAAATAGAAAAGAGAACAGAAGACAGAAAGAAGAAAGAAGAAGTAAAAAAGAAAGTTTTTCAGATAGAAAAAGAAAAAAAGGAGAGAGAAAAATATAAATATAAATATTATAATTCTTTGATTTTAAATATTATTTTAGTCATCACTATTATTTTATTATTTGTGCTCACAGCTACCAGTGGGAATGTAACAATATTAAATTATGAAAACAAATTATTGGATAAATATTCTTCTTGGCAGATGCAATTAGAACAGAAAGAAAAGGAATTAAAAGAAAGAGAAAAGGCATTAATAGAAAAAGAAAAGTATTAAGCAATAACAGTAAATTCACAGATAGAACATAATTTTTTGATAGATTTATTTTTGGAAACAGAGAATTAGATATAGTTGATATTTGGGTGATGATCACAAAAAAATACAAACAAAAAAAGAAAAAAGGAGATGATTTTAAAATGGATAAATTAAAAATATTAGTTGTAGACGATGAAAGCCGTATGAGAAAATTGGTAAAGGATTTTTTGGTAAAAAGGGATTTTGACGTGCTAGAAGCAGAAAATGGGGAAGAAGCTGTTGAAATTTTTTATCAACAAAAGGAAATCGCATTGATCATTTTAGATGTTATGATGCCTAAAATGGACGGCTGGCAGGTCTGCAGAGAAATAAGAAGGGATTCTAAAGTTCCTATTATCATGTTGACAGCAAAAAGTGATGAAAGAGATGAATTATTAGGATTTGAATTAGGTGTAGATGAATACATTTCAAAACCGTTTAGCCCTAAGATTTTAGTAGCAAGAGTAGAAGCGATTTTAAGACGAGCAAATATATTAAATAAAGAAGAAGTGATACAAGCAGGAGGAATTGAGGTGAATAAAGCTGCTCATCAAGTCACGATTGATGGAAATGATGTAGAATTAAGTTATAAGGAATTTGAACTTTTGACTTATTTTATAGAAAATCAAGGTATCGCTTTATCAAGAGAAAAGATTTTAAACAGTGTTTGGAATTATGATTATTTTGGAGATGCGAGAACAATTGATACACATGTAAAAAAGTTGAGGAGTAAGATGGGGGAAAAAGGAGATTATATTAAAACTATTTGGGGCATGGGATATAAATTTGAAGTGGATAAAAAATAGATTTTAGATATAGAAAGTAAAAGAATAGGGAGAGAAGCATGAAAAAATGAAACATTCTATCAGAGCGAAATTAACGGCAATCATTTTATCATTGACAGTAGGAACTATTATTCTTTGTTGGTTTATCAATAATACTTTTTTGGAAGATTTTTATCTGCTCAGTAAACAGCAAATTTTAGAAAATGCATATTATCAAATAGAAAGTTTATTAGTTTCTGAAACTTTAAAACAAGAAGAGGTGAGCTTGAAGTTGGAGAAGATGGGCGCAAATTCCAATATCACCTATATTGTTATGAAAGAAAAAAGTGGTATTTTAATTGCTGCATATGATAATGTAAAAGATTCTAGAATTTTAGAAAATCTTTTATTGCCTTATTTATTAGGAGTGAGTAACACAGATATTCTGAAAAGTGATGAAAGGTATAGTATAGCGAAAAGTGTGGATAGCCGTTATAATGCCGCTTATTTAGAACTTTTTGGAATTATGGAAAATAGTCATTATGTTTTGCTTAGAACTCCTCTAGAGAGTATTCGAGAGAGTGTAGAGATTTCCAATAAATTTTTAGCATATGTAGGTATTTTCGTGGTGCTGCTTGCTATTATTTTGATGATATTTATTACAAGAAGATTCACACGACCTATTTTGGAGTTGGCAGAAATCGCACAGAAAATGAAGGACTTAAATTTTAATATAAAATATACAAGACATGATAAAGATGAGATAGGAATACTAGGAAATAGTATGAATGAGTTATCGGAAAAATTGGAAATTACAATTTCTGAATTAAAATCTGTGAATAATGAATTGCAAAAAGATATTGAACAAAAGACACAGATTGATGAAATGAGAAAAGAGTTTTTATCAAATGTATCTCATGAATTGAAAACACCGATTGCATTAATTCAAGGGTATGCAGAAGGATTACAAGAGGAAATTAATGAAGATGCACAGAGCAGACAATTTTATTGTGAAGTTATTATGGATGAAGCTAATAAAATGAATAAAATGGTGAAGAAGTTATTGACTTTAAATCAAATTGAATTTGGACAAAATCAGACTATGATGGAACATTTTGATCTGACAGCTTTGATACAAGGAGTTTTACAGTCTGTTGATATTTTGGCAAAACAAAATCAAATACAAATTTTCTTCACACAAAAAGAACCTGTTTATATCTGGGCAGATGAATATCAGATGGAAGAGGTGGTGACAAATTATATTAGTAATGCGATTCATTATGCAGCTTTTGAAAAAAGAATAGAAGTGAATATAGAGAAGAAAGAAAATACTGTTCGAGTGAGCGTATTCAATACAGGAACACCGATTCCAGAAGAGGATATTGATAAAGTGTGGATTAAGTTTTATAAGGTAGATAAAGCTAGAACTAGAGAATATGGAGGAAGTGGAATAGGGCTTTCTATTGTAAAAGCGATTATGGACAGCCATCACAGAGAATGTGGTGTGTTCAACAGAGAAAATGGAGTAGAATTTTGGTTTGAAGTAGATTGTCAAAATGAGGTTGTTCAAATAGAAAAAAAGTGATAAAATAATACTGAACTAGATGATAAAATAAAACCCGAGGGGGAAGACAAATTGAGAAAGAAAATTAGTATTTTATTATGTACCACAATGTTATGTCTGACTGGTTGTGGAATGATGAGCTTAACGACAAAGGAAAGTGATATGATTGCAGAGTATGCAGCTTATGTTTTGGTAAAACATGACAGAAATTATTTTCCTAAATTGAAAGATGAGGTGGAAGAGGAAACGACAAGAGCAAATTGGGTGACACCAGATGTTTCGACATCTGTGGATCAAAATCCAACCGGCAATACTTCTTCAAGTACATCAGAAACGACAGCGACATTTTCCTCTAAAAGTATGGCAGAGGCGATGGGGGTGGAAGGGTTTGATATTTCTTATACGAATTATGAGTTGGTGAAGGAATATAAAGATGATTATTTCACTATGCCAGCGGTAGAAGGAACAAAACTCTTGGTCTGCAAATTTCAGGTTACGAATCAATCGGGACAGGAAAGTATCTTAAATATATTGGAAAAACAGCTTTCTTTTCGATGTCTGATCAATAAAGAAAAGAAAGTGGGGTCTCAGCTCACTATGTTGCTGAATGATTTAAGTTCTCTAAAAGAAACTTTTGCAGCGAATGAAACAAAAGAAGTGCTTTTAATTTTCCAGATTTCAGATTCCTATGATGGAAATATTTCTTCTTTGCAGTTGACTATAAAAAATGGAGAAGAAAGTAATCATTATTCTTTAATGGATTAGAGGAAGGGGAGAACTGCGGATTAAAGGTTGTTCGCCCAGGCAAGGATGCCTATTCCAACGAAACCGCGCTTTCGCTCCGTTCCAGACGTAGCGGTACTAAATT
>CAJUHN010000250.1 GCA_910585935.1 uncultured Lachnospiraceae bacterium
GGTACTAAATTCGCAGCCCCTAACAGGACTGCTCATTAAGTACCAACGTCTTCCAAGGGGCTTCTTTTGGAATAGGTGCTTGCCGTAGCGTCCCCTTGATTTTAAAGTAATCTGAATTATCATATTTTAAAAGGGTATTTTTGGGGAGAGTTGACATAGTATAAAAAGTAGAATATAATATGTGTAATTTTCCATAAGTTTATAATAAAAAAGGGTAGTAAAGGAGTTTATAATGGGAAGAATAAAGTATTCTTTAGAAGAGCTGATAGGAAAGACCCCAATGTTAGAGTTAGTTCAGATAGAAAAGAAGGAGGGACTTTTGGCTAGGATATATGCGAAATTAGAATATTTTAATCCGGCTGGAAGTGTGAAAGACAGAGTAGCAGCAGCAATGATAAGAGATGCAGAAAAAAAGGGAATTTTAAAAGAAGATTCTGTCATCATTGAACCTACTAGCGGGAATACAGGAGTAGGGCTTGCTTGTGTAGCGGCGGCAAAGGGATATCGAACTATTATTGTGATGCCAGATACTATGAGCGTGGAACGCAGAAGGCTAATTTGTGCTTATGGTGCAGAGTTAGTTTTAACAGAAGGGAAAAAAGGGATGACAGGAGCGATTGAGAAGGCAGAAGAGTTAGCAAAAGAAATACCACATTCTTTTATTCCTGGTCAGTTTGAAAATATGTCAAATCCACAGATTCATTTTGAAACGACAGGACCTGAGATATGGGAGGATATGGATAAAAAAGTGGATATTTTTATCGCTGGCGTAGGTACAGGAGGTACAATTACAGGTGTTGGAAAGTATTTGAAAGAGAAAAATAAAGAGATTCAGATAATTGCTGTAGAACCAGCTCATTCGGCTGTACTTTCTGGAAAAGAAGCGAAGCCTCATAAGATACAGGGGATAGGGGCTGGATTTATTCCTAAAGTTCTGAATACAGATATTTATGATGAAATTATAGAGGTGGAAGATGAAGAAGCATTTTCAGGAGGAAGAAAGATGGCGAAGGAAGAAGGAATTTTAGTGGGAATTTCTTCAGGAGCGGCTCTTTCTGCGGCAATAGCAGTGGCGAAAAGAGAAGAGAATAAAGATAAAAATATTATAGTTCTATTGCCAGATACAGGAGAGCGCTATTTATCTACGCCTATGTTTTCGGAATAATTATATATTTTCTGTTGATTTTATAGGATAGAACAGTGAATGGAGAGATAAATGAACAGAGAACAATTTTGCAGAACAGCTTTATTATTAGGGGAAGATGAAGTTTTAAAATTAGAAAAAAAATGGGTAGCAGTTTTTGGAGTTGGAGGAGTTGGCGGATTTGCGGTAGAGGCATTAGCTAGAAGTGGAGTTGGGAAGTTAGATATTTTTGATAATGATATTGTTGCATTATCAAATTTAAATCGACAAATCATTGCACTTCATAGTACGATAGGGAGAGCGAAAGTTCAGGTGATGAAGGAAAGAATTTTAGATATCAATCCAGAAGCGGTTGTGAATGCTTATCAGACTTTTTATCTGCCAGAAAATGCTGACCAATTTGATTTGAGCAAATATGATTATATTATTGATGCTGTGGATACTGTTACAGCAAAATTAGAGCTGGTAGTTCGGGCTGATCAAGTGAAAGTGCCGATTATCAGTAGTATGGGAGCTGGTAATAAATTAGATCCCACACAATTTGAAGTGACAGATATTTATAAAACCAGTATATGCCCTTTAGCAAAGGTGATGAGAAGGGAATTAAAAGCAAGAAATATTTCAAAGCTAAAGGTGGTTTATTCCAAAGAAGTGCCACAGAAGCCAAAAGAAGTAGAAGGTATAAAAAAGGAAAATGTAGAAAATCCTTCAAATAAAAAGCGTTCTACTCCCGGCAGTATTGCCTTTGTGCCTTCTGTAGCAGGGCTAATTCTTGCTGGGGAAGTGATAAAACAACTTACTATTCTTTGATAGCGCGTTTTAAGCGAACCATCGCCTGTTCTAATATTTTACGGGGACAGGCGATATTAAAGCGTTCAAATTGCCTTCCCTCTTCTCCGAACATAGTGCCAGCATTTAGCCAGAGCTTTGCTTTATATATGATAAAATTTTCTAATTCTTCCTCTGACAGACCTAGTTCTGAAAAATCTATCCAGAGGAGATATGTGCCTTCTGGTTCGACTAAATGAATCATGGGCAAATTTTCTATAAGAAAATTTCTGACATAAGAAATATTAGAAGATAAATATTCTTTTAGTTCTTCTAGCCATGGTTCTCCATAAGTGTACGCTGCCTGACATGCAGTGATGCCAAATAAGTTAGGGGAAGGGAATTTTATTTCTTCTAAAGCAGATTGAAATTGTGCGCGCAATTTTGGATTAGGAATAAAAATATTGGAGATTTGTAAACCAGCTAAATTAAAGGTTTTGGTGGGAGCAGTGCAAATGATACAATGATTAGCAAAAGCTTCTGAAATAGAAGCGAATATGGTATGCTGAAAACCTTTATAAATAAAATCACAATGGATTTCGTCTGATAAGACGAGAACATCATGTTTAAGACAAATATTTCCCATCTCAGTTAACTCTTCTTTTGTCCAAACTCTTCCTACTGGATTATGAGGGCTGCAAAGAATAAATAATTTGACCCTATGTTCTACAATCTTTTTCTCAAAATCTTCAAAATCTATTTGATATTTTCCATTGTGATAAAGAAGAGGATTATTTACTACTTTTCTTTTATTCGTTTCCACTACATGAGTAAAGGGGTGATAGACAGGACGTTGAATGAGGACACTATCCCCTTCTTTTGTGAATGTTCTGACAGCGATAGAAAGAGCAGAAACTACGGTGGGGGTACAGACAAGCCAATCCTTTTGCACATTCCATGAAAAGCGAGAGGAAAACCAATGAGCGAGAGTGAGAAAATAAGGTTCTTTGATACCAGTATAACCATAGATTCCATGTTCTGCGAGTTTAGAAAGAGCAGTGATGACTTCAGGCGGAGATTGGAAATCCATATCAGCCACCCAAAGGGGTAATACATCATCAGGATATTGATGTTCCTTTATAAAATCATATTTTATAGAATTAGTATTGTGACGATCGATGATATTATCAAAGCGTGAATTCATTTTAATTCCTCCTATCATAAAATATAAAAAAGTTTAACAGACGGAGAGTAGAATGTCAATTAGTAATATTTTTTTCAAAATTAGGTATTATTTAAGTTTTTTTAGATTGTTTAGGAGAATTTAGAGAAAAGAAAGAGATAATTATTTAGGAGGTAAGTTTTTATGAAGATTTCTACAAAAGGTAGATATGCATTAAGAATGATGTTAGATTTAGCGATAAATGATACTGGAAATTATATTAAAATAAAAGAAATTGCACAAAGACAGGGAATATCAGATAAATATTTAGAACAGATTATTACAATGTTAAGTAGGGCAGGTTATGTAAAAAGTGTGAGAGGGGCATCTGGCGGATATAAATTATCGAAAAAGCCAGAAGAATATACAGTGGGAATGATTCTCCGTTTGACAGAAGGAAGTTTAGTACCTGTTGCATGTTTAGAAGATGATGTGAATGAATGTCCGAGAAGTTATGACTGTGCAACAATAGAAGTATATAAAAGGTTAAATGAAGCGATTGAATCTGTAATAGATAGTATGACTTTAGGAGATTTGATGGAGATACAACTTGATAAAAAAAGAGTGTGATAAATAGGATGTGGGAAGGGATATTTTGGTTGGAATTTCTAATTTTTGAGGCGGCACATGGTATCCTCTCTGTTCCAACGAAGCCGCGCTTTCGCTCCGTTCCAGACGTAGTGGTACTAAGCGCACAGCCCTTTTGGGCTGTTTGCTAAGTGCCGACGTCTTCCAAGGGGCTTCTTTTGGAATAGAGAGGATACCATGTGCCTCGGCTAGTTTGTGGGCTATTCTGGTGAATTTGTATGGTGGTGGGATTTACTTATTTTAAAAATATGATGAAAAGAGGTATTCTATTAGGATTTTTAATGCGATTAGTATTAAGATAATGCCTCCCATTTGTTCTGCTTTGGATTTATATTTTACTCCAAACATGTTGCCGATTTTTACTCCTATCACAGATAGAGAGAATGTGAGTGTGCCAATAAAACAGATAGAAAAGAGGAGATTAAAATCTAAAAAGGCAAAGGTTACTCCTACTGCGAGAGCGTCGATGCTAGTAGCAATAGCTAATAGAAGCATAGTATAAAATTTGAAGGAATTATCTATAGAATCTATTTTTTCTTTTGCGTTTTTTATCATATTAATGCCGATGGAGGTCAGCAAAAAGAATGATATCCAGTGTTCATAAGATAGAATATTGTTATGAAGATGTGAGCCTAATAGATATCCAAATAAGGGCATTAGTGCTTGAAAGCTTCCGAAATAGAATCCGGTGATAAGAGCGTTTTTCCAACTCATTTTTGTCATAGAAAGCCCTTTACAAATGGCGACAGCAAAAGCATCCATCGCCACTCCGACTGCAATCATAAATAATTCCAACATAATTTCCGATTAAAGTGTTTTTCTTTTATATTTTATTAAAAAAAGGGATAAAAAAGACCTATTTATCTTTTATATTAATTTGTATTTTTTCGCTATATGAATGAAAAAAAGAATTTAATATAGGAATATGATATTACTAAATATTTACAATAAAAGGTCGATATGAATAGAAAAAAGGGAGGGTAAAATATGAAAGTAACACAGGATTCTGGATATTATAATTATTGGAATAATATAAATACAAAAAGTGATAAAAAAGAGAAAGAAAAAAAGCAAGCTCAAGTATCTACTTCTTCCACATCTAAAAATAAAAAGAAAAAGAAGAAACCCGGAATTAATGTGAAGAAAGCGATCAGCTCATCTAGATATCTTCTTCGCCTCGCTAATGCAAAATCTGTGCCAAAGGTCAATGGAGTCATTCGAGCAGCGAGGGCGGATATGGTGTTTGTGAGGAGCAGTGGTTCAAGTAATCAGCAGGTAGAAAGGGCAATACGTATTTTAAAGAGAGTAGTAGCAAAGGGAAATATAAAAGCAGGTAAATTAAAAAAGGAAAAACAATTAAAAACACAAAAAGAAATAGCAAAAAAATTGCATAAAGAGAAAAAAGCCAGAGAATTACAGATGAAATTGCGCTCTAAAAAGAATTGCAGGAAGAGAAAAGAAAGAGCAGATGCAGCGACAGATTTAGAAACTGTAACAATAGAATCGAATCCTCAGCAGGATAGTTATGAAGAGAGGATAGCGGCATATGAAGCTCTTACAGAAACAACAAATTCTAGTATCGATGTCGTTGTTTCTGATGCTACACCTGTAGCAGAAGCAGTAGATACAGGGGGAATTGATATTACAGTATAAAAGTATTGTATATTAACCTCTTAGAATTTTACTATCCAATCATTTTTATGTTTTATAAAGAGAACATTTTGACGAAAGGTTCGCTACGGCAAGAAAGTATTCTAACGAAGACGCGCTTTCGCTCCGTTCCAGACGTAATGGTACTAAATTCTCGGCGCGTCACCGCACCGCTCATTAAGTACCAACGTCTTCCAAGGGTCTTCTTTTAGAATACTGTCTTGCCTCCGCTAGATCGTTAGCTATTCTAGGAAAAAGTTATATCTTCTACAATTCGTAGAATGTCAAGCTGTTGTTATAATTCAATTTGTTGCGTTAGTTTATTTGGAATGGAATTGATAAGATATTTTTTGTAGAACAATCTATGAACTAGCGGCGGGAAAGAAGGTTTCCAAAAGAAGCCCCTTGGAAGACGTTGGCACTTAATGAGCAGTCCTGTTAGGG
>CAJUHN010000251.1 GCA_910585935.1 uncultured Lachnospiraceae bacterium
GTTTGCTTATTAAGTGCCGACGTCTTCCAAGGGGCTTCTTATGGAATACTTCCTTTCCTCCGCTGGTTGGGTGGCTGTTCTACTTTTTGAAAAAAAGTTTTATGATAACGATATAATAAAAGGGAAAAATATTTATTAGTTTGGCTTTTGTGATAGTTGAATGAAAGAATACTCATAAAGTAGGGCTTTTTACTTGTACTAAATAAAAAAGCTAGAAAAAATACCTTTATAAATTCAGGCTTTAAATGAACTAACACAACGAGTTAATTTATCGATTGGCTTTGCTGCCGCACTTAGGGCATACGTCACCTTCTGTATAAATATAACCACACCGATAGCAGCATATCTTTTCGTGTTTTTCTTTCGCTAAATAAGCAATACTTCTAGATTCTGGTTTTTCTTGAAGATAGTGGATAAAATCATTTATCACTTTGGCAAATTCTTTCCATTCTTTGGAAGGAAGGGAAAGAGGGAGTTTTATTTTCTCTTCACTCTCTTTTTCAATAAAAACTCCTTTATTCATGAGCTTATTTCTTTCTTCCACTTCTTTTATGTCTATAATAGAAATAATACCAGAATGTAAAAATCCTTTATAAAAAATGTGATCTGGGGTCAAAATAAATCCTTCTTTTCCATTGGAGAATCTGGAAGAATCGCTGATTAGAATCGGATACTCATATTGATTTCGACCAAAAGCATAACTATTTAACGCGCTTTCTATCAATCTCTTCTCATCTTCTTCTATATCCTCACGCATCGTCTTTCTGGCTTCATAGAAATGAAAACGAGAAATGTCACTCACATGTTCTGTTATTTCTCGTTTTAATTTTCTCATTAATTGTTCACATTCATCTACTTTTAATTTGGTAAGGCGCTTATCTAACATCTCTAAAGCATTTATCTTTAATTCTGGCAAAAATGCTCCTTTTTTTATTTCTTCTACTGCTTTTAATCCATCTTCAAAAGATACATCCATAAAATCAGGGCAGATTCTTTTTATAGCCGCTTCGTCCATTTCATAAATTTTATCATGTATTTTCTCTAAATAAGGCGCTACACTTTCCTCTTGAAACCCTTGTTCTTTCAAGTCATTATATAATTGCATCAAAGAATTTCGGCTTCTTTTATTCACAGGGGCAATAAAAGCTTTAATTTCCTGCTGCTCTACCAGTCCTCGCTGCTGTTTTAATTGTTTTTCATAAGGTGAAATATCAACTTCTTTATATTGATGTAATCTTTCTAAAATCTGTTGAAATTGTTGTTTATTTAATTGAGGAGAGAGCTTTGACATCAAAGATTCTACCTCTTTTTCTCCTCTTTTTTTTCTCTGTTCTAATAAAGGTTTTGAGATAGTTTCTTTTACAGAATCAGGCATATCTGCTTCTTCTATCTCTTCTATCACACGATTTATTTCTTGATAAGATTTTCCTTTACAATCCTCTGCCTTTTGCTTCCATAATTTTTCCTGTCCTTCATAGAGTGCCTGATTGACCTTTTCTAGATAAGGCTTTTTTTCTTCTATACTCAGCCCATCTTCTGCCTCAATTTTTGCTTTCAAATCTTTTAACTGTTTTGGTGACATTCTAGCAGTTACGGCAATATGAGCATTATATTTCTCTGTCAATTTTTGAGATAATTGCTCTTTTATTTTCTTCACTGCCTCTTCTTTTTCTTTATTCTCCTCTGATGTTTCTGAAAGTGTAGAAAGAATATTTTTTAATTCCTCTGGAGTCTTTATAGAAAAATCCTGCTTTAAGTTGACAGGTTTATGAGAATGAACAGATTTTTCCGACGGATTTCTTTGTTGTCTTTCCTTTCCTTTTGCTTCTTGTCCCTTTTCTTTTTCTTCTTTCTTCTCATCATGAACAGCAGGTTTTTCCTTCTTTTTTAAAAGATTCTTTTTTTTCTTCTTTTTTACTATTTTAGGATAATATGTTTCTACTTCTTCTTTTGGATAAAATCCAGAATATATTTTATCTTCTATCTCATCTAATTCTTCCTCTGACATAGAATCGATATGCTCACAGACTTCTTCTAATGTTTCTAGCTCATTCTCTTTCTTTTTCTTACGCTGTGCTTCATATTCATTGAATTTATAATTTGCGCATTTCTCTCCTGCATTTCCTAATAATTCTAAATAATCTTCATATGCGGTTCGATCTTCTTCAAATTCTACACTATAGATATCTCCCTCTTGAAGTAATTTTTCCGGTCTGGGAGTATAAAAATTATTACAGTGATTACAAGTATAAACACGCGCCAGATACACATGCCCCTCATCTGTATCAACTAACACTTCCTTTCCCACAGGATAAACACAAAGATAAAGTTTTTCCTGACACATCGGGCAGATATAATCCACAGGATAAAAATTATTTCCCAAACGAGAATTTATATCTTCCTTCATGCGTTCTGTTTTCAAAAAAGAATACTCCCGTGTGATCCAGCGCATATTATGCCATAATCCTAATTTATATTCCTCTTCTTCTATCGAATCCGAACTTTTCCACCGACTTTTAGAATCCACTTCTAAAATCTCTTCCTCTTTTAAATCCTCTTCTTCTTTCTTCTGCTCAGGATTAGAAAGATCTAGAATCTCCTGAATCACATCTTCATAGCTGATTAAAATTTTTTTCTTATAAAAACGAAAATTATCATCTCGAAAACTAGGTTCAACCTCTATATCTTTTAAAATATTCTGAAATAAACGGTTAAGCTTGGCATAATCTTCTTCTACTTTTATCCCCTTAATCTCCCCCCATTTTCCAAATACATATAGAGTCATATTAAGTGTATTTACTAATAATTTATCATTTACAATATCTGTCACTTGATTCTCTTTTATGGTAAGTTCTATGAGATTGGTATAAATTCGTTTATTGTCATAGTCAAAAAATAGAGAACGAACTTCCCCTGGAAGAATTAAAGTATTATTTGTAATCACAAAGATATGATTCCAGACAATGTTCATTTTAACTGTTTTTATAAGAGAAAGAAATACTTTTTTTAACTCATCATTTGCTTTTAATAAGATCAATGTTTTCACCTCTTTGCTATTGCTATAAAGATTTTAACACATTTTTCTAAAAGGTACTATAAATTTAAAGGGGAAATGCAAAAAAAAATTACGGGTTAGGGAACAGGGGAATCAAAGGTTCGCTAAGCCAAGGGTGCTATTCTAGAAAACTTTTTTCTATATTGTTTTCTATCATGAAATTTGCTTCATAAGCATCTGATACTTTTGCAATCTGCTTCTTATTCTTCCATAACTTTGACATCCTGCTTCTTTCCAATTTCTGCTTTTCTATTTTTTCATTCCATACTTTCTGTTGAAATTCTTTCATCTGCTCTCTTTTTTCCAAATATTTTTTCAGCAGTTCTTTCTGCCCATCTTTTTTTTCACTTGTTCTTTTATAAAAACTGTTCTGTGAACGTGTATAAAATTCTGAATCATAACCAATAGGCCACGAATCACCTCTATAATCTTTCAGAGTAGCTCCAACTGTAATTACTCCTGAACATTGTCTGGGTGCAACAGAAGATGTAAAATCTCGCTTAATCAAAGAGAGAATTTTTTCTCGATACTCTGGATCATCTTTCATATTTTTAAATGCTTCCTCTGATATATTGACCGCCAAATTGCTCCATGAACTATCACAGGGTATTTTAGAAAGTTCTTCATAAAACTCTTTTTTAAAAAGTTCCATTTCTTCTACTTCTGATAATTCCTTTGTACTGCTTATCTTTTCTACCATATTATTTATATTTTTTATGATTGTCATATTTCTTTGATAATAATTTTGTTCTATTCCACTGATAGCCATTTTTTCAATCCTCCATTTCTCTTAGATAAAATATTTCTATTCTGTTTATCGTCAATTCACACTTTCTTTTAATAGTTATGTTGCCATTTTGGAAATTACTCCAATAGACTAAACTGTAACTTTTTTTACGTTTAAGAGTAATTCTTTCTTGATTTTTACTTTTCTTCATGATAGAATCACCTTATTAGAGGTGATAATACAATGAATTTTCTAGAGAAACTAAACTACTTAATGGAAAAAAAACATCTAAATAAAAATACTTTATCTAAAGCGTGCCATATTCCTTATACCACTATTGATGGTTGGTATAAAAGGGGATATGAGGGTCTAAAGCTAACAACCTTGAGAAAATTGGCAGATTTTTTTGAAACCTCTCTAGACTACTGGGTATCTGAAGATAATGATCGAACCGCTGAAAAATCTGAAATCCTAAAAAAAATGCAGGAGATTCCAGATAATGAAAAATGGATTCAAACAGAAGAACCTCAGACTGGAATCGGTGAAATGTTTAGACCAAAATCTAATTATGAACTAGATATCCTAGCAGCAAAGTACAAATTAACGAATAAAGATTATATATTCTTAGAAAAACTTTTAGAAAATACGAAAGCAAGAAATGCTATAGAAGATTTTTGTATCGAATTTGCATCTGCAATCCCTTATCAAAAAACAGATTGAAAAAGAATAAAACGGAGAACTTTATGGAAGAATTTTTGATGAAACCGAAAGTAGATTTTGCTTTTAAAGAAATCATGACAAATAAAAAAGCACGAATAGGTTTCTTATCTGCTATCTTAAAGATAAAACCAGAAGATATAAAAGAAACTATCTTGTTAAATACTAACCTCAGAAAAATTCATGAGAATGATAAACAGGGAATTTTAGACGTTCGATTGCTCATGAATAATAACACGGAAATTGATATTGAAATTCAACTTTCAGAGTTAAAGGTTTGGGCAGATCGTTCTTTTTTCTATCTTTCTAAAATGTATATTGACCAAATTGAACAAGGTCAAAGCTATACCATATTTAAAAAATGTGTGAGTATTAGTATTTTAGATTTTCAACTTTTCTCTGATACAGCAGAATATTATTCCTGTTTCCATATTTGGGAAGATAAAAGACATGCTATTTATACAGATAAGGTAGAATTTCATGTCATAGAGCTTCCAAAGTTGCCACAAGAATTAAAAGAAAATAGTGATGATATTTTATTATGGGCGAAGTTTATCAGTGCAGAGAGAAAGGAGGATTTTGAAATGTTAGCGTCCAAAAATGCTTATATTGAAAGTGCTTATCAACAATTACAAGTAATCAGCCAAAACAAAGAAAAACGATTAGAATACGAAGCAAGAGAAAAAGCCATTCGAGATCATAATCAGTTGATGTATGAAGCTAGAATGGAGGGAGAAAAAAAAGGCAGAAAAGAAGGGGAAATAGAGGGAGAAAGCCGAGTAAATAAATTGAATCTTTTATTATTACAAAACAAGCGATATGATGATTTAGAACATTCTGCGAAAGACAGCGATTTTCAGAAACAATTAATGAAAGAGTACGGAATTATAAACGATTAGTCAAGATATAGTTATATTGTAAACAACTTCATTTTAGATTAGATAAATTTATTAACTTTTCTAAAAACCAAAAAATATTATACTATCTAAAAAAATTTTTAGTCTTTTCTTTTTTATACATTACAAACAATTATAATGCCTTGCTACGAAAATAGATTTTTATTTTCATGATAAGATATGATAACCTTTCATGATTCGTTGATAACTTCATAACAGCCATAACTTTTTCTTAAACTAGCCCATGCTATAAACTAGCGGAAGAAAGACACTATTCCAAAAGAAGCCCCTTGGAAGACGTCGGCACTTAATG
>CAJUHN010000252.1 GCA_910585935.1 uncultured Lachnospiraceae bacterium
GGTTAAGCTGTGCCGCTCTAACTTTAGACATTCCGCCAGCTTGCCAACAGGTACCGTCCCGTTCTCATATAAAACTCTAAGAATCGGATAGATATATTTATAATTTCCGTACTCCCCCGCATCACAGCTGAGCTCCTCGGAAATTTTTACGGCTAGGTTTTTAATCGTATCGATCATTGCAAAATAATAGATCTTCCTGTGAATTTCTTCATCTTCTATTTTAAAATATTCCCACAATAATTCTAATTGGTCTGAAAGCTGCTCGCTTTCCTCACGAAACGTTTCCATCTGATGATTCTTATACGCATCCAGATATATATTCATATATTGCTCCGCACACACATCCAGCTCTGCGCTCCTGTTAAAAAGTAACCCTTCCATTGTCTTTTGTAATAACATAAAATTTTCTTCGTTCACTGATTACTCATCTCCTTTTAGTTGACAATTGTTAAATAACCGCATTACTACTCATAAAGGTTCCCATAATATTCAAAGATTTAAGATTAAATGATAAAAAACAGTCTCACACCATAAGAATAATCACAGATTTCGTACATCATACCACAATTAGAATGGATACACTAAACACGGTAAGTATCTTTTCTCTTTATTGCCTGATTTGCATTTACAAGCCAATACAAATTATTAATCAGTGGAATATTCTCACCAAATTTCATAAGTAACTGAATATTAGGAATTACCAAAACATCTCCTTCAAGTATCAAATAATCTTTAAACCCATCTATAGAAGTTAAATCAAGAGAAATAGGAATAAGTTTATCACCAAATTCTTTTTTTAATTTAGCAGCCAACTCACTCTTAATAAGATTCTTTTGCACATAGGATTTTTTATAATAATTTGTTTTACCAAACTCTGAATTTTTAAGAATACCATTCATAAAATAATATGTACGATCTCCATTCTGTATACTTGTCCAATAATAACCACAAATGAATTTTGACTGTTTCTTCCATTCTGTCATATATTCTTCAACTGCATTTCTAAAATCTTGTTCATATCTTTCTGGATCATTTTTTATACCAATCTGGTATAATATCCTGATCAACCCTATATCTCCACTTTTTTACATCGATCATTTTATTATTATTTGGCGGAAGCAATTCAGCTCTTACAAATTTCTTTATTTCGTTCATATGATTGTCTTTAATTCTAATATTTTTCAATAAATCCGAATGACTTTCATTACCATCTGGAGCTAAAATAATCCCACTCTTAAAATTACATATAATATATCTCTCTCATTTTTATTTTTGTTTCATATATTTCTTTTTATTGAAAGTTTCATTTTATTCTATAATACAATCGCTCTCTAACCATTGTTTAAAGCACCCCTTGCATCCATCATCAGTTTGGGGAATATTGGGAAAATATTTACAATCTTCGTCAATTATCATGCAAGGAGCAGAATAAGCACAACTTACTTTCAAAAGAAATTCTGCTAATTCTTCATTTGTCATATTTCTAACTTTATCAGCATTAGTCATTTCGAAATTCCTCTCTTACTTAAAATCAAATTTTTATTGCTAAAATCATATTGCTAACTGTATAATTTCTATAATTCTCTGTGTTTCTTTTATAGCAACATCAACCGTTTTATCTTCTGAATTAAGACTTTGTAATCTTTCAATTCTTTTAGTTAATTCATTTACAATTCTGTCAATAATTTCATTAATAGCTGGTAACGCTTCTACACATTCTTTAACAAAAGAATAATTGCATTGTTTTAAAGCAAATCCATTTTTATATTTTTCGTCACATTGATATTCCATCTCTTTTGCTGCAATTATTTCTTTTTCTAAAATATCAATTATTGCGTTTCTACTTACCAAATCACCCATTATACATCTCCTCTTAAAATGAATTTTTCAAGTACATATTTACTCTTTTACTGTTTTTATACCATCTTTAATACAATCCACTACTATTTCTTCTGCTTCTTTCATACTCACTCCCTTCTTTGCTGATATTCTTTCAGCCAAACATTTACTTATTGCTACAAGTAATGTCATCAGATTAAGCGTTTTTCCAATAGCTTTTACTTTTGCTTTTTCGCCTTTTAAAGTTGCAAATATTACTTTCAAAATATACTTCTCCTTTTACTTTTCAATTTTCCGTATGTGTAGTATAATATTGTCAAATATTATCGAAAGGTTGTGATTTTATGTCAGATGGAATTGATAAACTTGCAGGTGCTATTGGAGATACTCTGAAAACTGCTCCAACACTTTATGAAGATGCTTTACAACCTACTGTTCAGGAAGTTGGCAAGTTTGCTGCTCGTATTCCTCGCGCAATTAATGCTGCGTTTTCTGGTCTTGATAAATGGATTTTAAATCGAGAATATGCAATAGATGAAACCAAAAAACTTCTTACAAAGAAACTTGAAAATGTTGATCCAGAAAAAATTATTACCCCTGAACCATATGTTGCTATTCCAGCAATCCAAGCTATTTCCTATTCTATGGATAGCGAAAAACTACGAAAACTTTATGCTAATTTACTTGCAAAAGCTATGAATATTGACACTAAAGATTTTGTCCATCCTGCCTTTGTAGAGATTATTAAGCAATTGTCTCCTATAGATGTTCACGTTTTAGAGGAAATTTCTTCTAAAGGTTTTATACAAGTGGTCAATATTTATTGTGCAAAATATTTAAATAAAAATGTTAATCAAAGGATACAATTAATGGAAAATCCTATTGAAAAACGTGGGTTTGAAGGATTAACACATATAGTCGATTTCCATCCTGATATAGTAAAAATTTCTATTGATAACTTGTTACGCATTAGACTAATAGAGGAACGCTTTCGTCTTAATGCTCCCATTAGTGCTGAAATCCAATCCTCGCCGTTTTATATTAGTATTTCTCAACAGATTAAGCAACTTGCTATTGATGATACTTGGGAATATGAAGAAGTTTCTCAATCATACTACCTTACAGATTTGGGAAAATCTTTTCGTAATATTTGTATTGAGTGACCATTAATACTTTTCGGTTAATGGTTTGCTTTGTAAAGCAGCCATTAACCATTATTAAAATGTTAGTTTTAAGGCAACTTACTCCAATCAATCTGCTTAAAAATCTCCTGGTTAAATGCTTTTAACTCTTCCTTCTGATCACAACTATCTGACTCACAATACTCATCCACGTCATCAAAATAGTCATCATCTGTTTCTAAGTACCAATCGTTCCACTCACCCTCAGTTTCATCAAAAATTTGTAATCCACCTGTATTACAATAATCCGGTTTAATATTATTCTGAAGCTGAAATGCGTCATATACTGCTAATGTATCAAGCAATCTCTTCCCGTCCTCTACGCTCTTTACTGGAATATAAAATGTGTCACAATTTCCTACCTGCGGAATCCACCACACTCTTAATTTACTCATTGTATATTCATCCTTTCCTACTCTAAAATATCAAATAGTTACCATCTTAAAACTCTACACTTCTGTGGAATATTAATTGATTTCAAATGTTTAATAGCTGTCCTTCTGCTCTTAAACAAAAATGGATGTTCTGGTGTATTGTTTCCGATCGCTTTCTGTAAAGTTTCTCTGCTTGTCCAGAAATATCCGTCTTCATCCCAAGCCGGTTCCTGCCATGCCAAATAATGTGTCTCATTTTCAAAAAGTTTTGTCGTAATACACCACTTTTCATGCTCTAACTCTGACAATTTATATGGCAAACACCCGCCACCTCCAGAAGTTCTAAACTCTACATGTGCCACATCTTCCTCAATTTCAACAATTCTTCCATAAACAAAATCCTCTTCAGCATATACGCGATCACCGACCTTAAAAGTTTCCATATCATATTTTCCCTCCAATTTTCCCAATGAAATGCGGCTTTAATTCTCATACAAAATTTTCAAAAACTCACCAAATGGAAGATATTCTCCAATAGAAACCCCAAATTTATCATAATAAGTTTCCGTAACCTCTCTTAATTCCTTTCGTTTCTGAGAAATTTGATTCATAAGATTTTTACGCCCAGACTCCAGCTTTTGCTTTTGAACAATTTCTTCTTCTCTGATTTTGTTTAGTCTTTGTTCATGTTCACAACATTCCTTTTCTGTATTAAACACTTTTCCATCATCACTTATGTATCTCATTTTTTTGTCCTCCTTATGCACATTTTGTAAGATATTGTTCAAAATCATTTTTCATATGTAAAAAATTCTTTTTCTGGTCAACAAAATATGTATTATTCTGCCTTGCGTATTCGGTCATCCATTTATCTAAATCCTTATCTTCTTTATATGAATAAACCATCATTGCTAACAACGAAGGTCTATTTGCTTCATTACGCAATTTAGAATCAATCTTAACTGTATTATCTAATAATTCATTCAATGACTCATTGTAAAAATCCATATCCGTCTGAATAGCTTCTACATTTATACCAAGATTTTGAGATATAAATGACTCTATGTTACTTTGTGAAGAATTGCCGTTGTCTATATGCAAAAATTTCAACATCATGTCCTCAAGCATATATAACTTATCAGTTATAACTTGCTTATCCTTTGTGCTTGCATCCTTGTCAATTTCATCAAATAACAATTCCTTATCATTTCTTTTGATTGGACGTAATTTGTATTGAAACTCTCTTAAAAATTCAGCAAACTTCTCGTCATCTAATCCAAGTCGTGCAAATTTATCAAACAGTGTAAGGAATATAAAAGAATCCTTTTTATTAAATATGTTCTTAATATCGACAGTTATGATATTTTCAAGCCTATACAGATTATCAGCAAACATATCGAATTCTTCCTCGGCAGCATGGTCGTTAAGATATTTAAAGGCCAATTTTGGCTGCGTTTTCCAATTGTCGAAATGATTCATACACATCATAGATTCTACAACTATTCTCTCAACAACACCCTTTGTCTTATCCTTTTCAGAATAATTGTTACACTCAACAAAGAATTTACTATTAACGATTTCTCTGATTCGACTTGCAAATTTATCAATGTATGTAAAAGCTTTCTGTTCAGTATTCATGGCTACATGATTATTATATCTTTTGATATATCTGGAAATTATAAAGCTATCACAAGATTCATGAATAACTGTTTCAATCTGATATTCATCAAACTTTTCCTTTAATTCATTAGGAAGTTTTTCAAAAGTCTTGTTTTTTATATCAAATACAGCATCCTCATATATTGTTTTTCCATCTTTGTCCAATGTCTTTTTCTTGTAAGGTATAATAGAGTTTTCTATAGAAGATGTTATCTTATGATTTCCATATCTATATTTTATTAATGCTGCTGTTCTTTGACCGCCATCCACAATATGTAATCTTGAATTAGATTCTTCTCCAAGAATAATGGGAGGAATATAATCATCCGTAAGAACAGTAACAATTAATTCATTAATCTGCTCATTATTCCACACAAAGTTTCTCTGAACATCTGCATTATTATCAATGTCTCCCTTCCGGTTCTTCTTCAGATACATGTCCAAAGTATAGGTTTGTTTTCTAGGTCTTGCCATTTTAAATTCCTCCCATTATTCTCTTTGATATCAATTAAAACAACACTGAAACATTTCTATATGAATGAATAGTAGCATAACAATCTGCATATTCCTTTTCACTTATATGTAACTCTTCTCTAATTTCATTTGGAAGATATCCCGCTATATTAAGCCTTAATACCTCTTT
>CAJUHN010000253.1 GCA_910585935.1 uncultured Lachnospiraceae bacterium
GATTTTATACTGTCCTCTATGTCCGTGTTGACGTGTCCGTTTTCAAGGGCTGCATGACGGATTCTCTGACTGTAATAGCGCAGAACCTCGTTCACCGCTTCCGGCTCTCCGCTGGTCGCCCGCACAATCGTTTCATAAGGGATAAGATTCGGATTCCCCATGTGAAAGCACCTCCATTTCTTTCCGCAGAAGCTTCAACGTCCTGTGGATTTGATACCCAGTTGTACTCCGGCAGCGTCCGTACATTTTCCCGATTTCCCACTGTCTGTAATTCCCGAAAAAGTAAAGGAAAATGATTTCCTGATTCTTTTCCGGCAAAGCACGTAGGGCGGCGGCAAGTTTCCCGTTGGTGAGAATGACTGTCTGACCGCATATCGTAATGGGGTATTCTTCATAGGGTACTGTAAAATATTCATCTGTTGTGCCTAAAGGGTAGAACTTTTCTTCTGTGAGGTATTCAAAGGATATTTCTCTTTTGTGCCGCCTTTGCTGGTCACGCCATGCGGTGATAGCTGCATTACGGATAACGACTTTGCAAAAGCCGTGAAACGTGTACATGATATGCTCTTTGTATATCTCTGTACAAGCCATAGAAAGTTCCCCCTTTCTCCCACATAGAGCTGTGCATAGTTAAGAGTTACATTTTATAATTTAGAGGGGCGACAGCACTTTAAGCTGTCGCTCCTTGATTACTCAACAGCAAAATCAGATGAGACTGTCAACGGCGGCGCAGTATGCGCCGTTTATCTTGCCGTTGACTGACTCGGCTGGTTTTGCTATTTCGTTTCGTTATTACAAGATGTTCCTGCTTGATTATAAATCATTTATACATCATAGACTTTCAAAAAAACGCTATTTTTAGAGGATAGACTTGCGGGCATACCCATCATTCTTTTTGTAACTGCCGCAAAATGTGATGGTGAGTCAAAATTTGCAAGCATTGCTGCTTCTGTAATAGTTTTTCCACTTAAAAGAGCAAAAAAGGCTTTTTGCATTTGGTGAAATTGTATGTAGCTTTTTAATGGTATACCGACTTGCTCACGAAATAAATGTGATAATCTGCTTCGTGATAGCGATACCATATCCGCCAAAAATGAAATAGTGTGAACAGTACAGGTACATTTTTCAGTATAGTTTAGCACTTCCCTAATTCTATTATCATATACTTTTATTTTTCCGTCTAAATTTATATATTCATATAATGTATCAATTAAATATTGATAATAATTGAGTTCATTATCCTTTTGGCAATATGCAAGCTCAAAAACAATATTTTGTATTTTTTCAATCCCGAAATCATCTAAAATACGGAAATCGTTTCCATTCATTTTCATCTCTAATTGCTTAGCTATGTTAGAAGCAGGTTCAATTATAATTGATAAATGTAATTTATTTCCTGTCGAAAAGACATGATTAACATTATGATTTACAATTACACACTTACCTGCAATCAGTTTACCCGATACATATAAATTTAAAGGTTTATCAATGCTCAGAAATAATTGAATCGCATAATGTTTATGCTCTATGGATTCTATTTGGTCTGTCAATATGGATATTTTATCTCTATCCCAATAAATTCGATTCATGTATTCACACCTCCTTGTCAATCCGTTCAAAGAGATAAATTCAAACAATATCATACTGAACGGATTTAAGGAAGTCAATAGACGTAAACTATACGCAATTGCTATCAAACATAAATTCTGTTTTTATAGTTCGGAATAATGGTGGCTGTCTATCTTCTATTTATAATTTTTGCTTCTTTAACGTACATGAGCATTCTGTCACAGTGACTATTTTATATGCAATTTTGTTTATTATTCCTGTTTTCTCTGTTTTTTATCGCGTTAGGACTTCTTTGTGGAAGTATTTTTCATGTAAAACAGGTTGGCGGCATTTGTGGGGTATTGCTCACAAATCTCACTGCTTGGCTTTCTGGTGTTTGGTTTGACCTTGAACTTGTAGGCGGTATATTCAAAAAGATCGCTCATGCTTTGCCATTTGTTCACGCAGTAGAATTGGAGAGAGCAGTATTAAGTGGAAATTATGCAGATATTTTCCCACACATCTTTTGGGTAATAGGATATACTATAATTACTCTTTTAGCTGCCATAATATTGTTTTTAAGACAAATGAGAAAACAATAGTGAGTTTTTATGATAACGAAGATAAATTAAGAGAAACATTTTTCAGAAAAAAGATCCATTTATTAGATAATAAAAAGATGGAATAGTAATAGAAAACCTGCTAATACTTCGAGATATAATTGTATTTTTTTCATTATAATAGCAAATACAAAATAAGATAGAATGAGGTGTAATCATGCAGTATGATATTGTGATTATTGGAGCAGGTTCAGCAGGAATCAGTGCAGGTATTTATGCTGTCAGCCGAGGTAAAAAGACATTAATCATTGAAAAGGATATGGTGGGAGGTATTATCGGAAAAGTATCTACAGTGACTCATTATTCTGGCATTGTAGAGAAAGAAACGGGGAAAACCTTTGCAGATCGTATGGAAAAGCAGGCTATCAAAGCTGGTGTAGAGATTATTTATGAGAATGTGATAAAAGTGGAACTGGTAGGAGAGATAAAGACTATTTATACAGAGAATAACAGCTATCAGACGCGAAAAGTAATTTTGGCAAATGGAGGTACAGCAAGAAAGTTAGGTATTCCGGGTGAGATAGAATTGACAGGGAAAGGCATGAATTTAAATGCTGCTAAGGACGGACAGGCTTATGCTGGAAAGAATATGTATGTAGTAGGGGGAGCTGATGGTGCTGTAAAAGAGGCAATCTATCTCTCAAAATTTGCTAAAACTTTGACGATCATTCATTTTGAAGAACAGTTAGGTTGTATTGCTGAGTTCAAACAGAAAGTAAAACAGAGTAACAATATCAAGCTTATGCTGTCATCTCGGCTACATGCCGTATATGGTGAAAGCCAAGTAGAGCGGTTGGAGATTATCAGCGAAAAAGATGGCAGAATAGAAACTATAGAAGATCCGGGCTGTGGCATTTTTATTTACGCAGGAATCATTCCTAACACAGAACTTTATACAGAACTTAAACTAGAAGATGGTTATATTCCAGTCAATGATAAAATGGAAACAAGCATTTCAGGAGTATATGCTATAGGTGATATCCGAGTGAAACAAATACGTCAAGTGGCAACTGCAGTAGCAGATGGAGCGATTGCTGCGATCAATGCCGCAATGTGTTGTTAAAAGAACAAGCAGATTAATATATGAATATGAATTCTATTCATATATTAATTTGCCAAAACAGCCAGCCCGAAAAGTTCACGGACTGGTTTGTTTGGTTTTTCACTATATAATTTTATTTTCTTATTTTATTTGATAAATAATTGTAATAGATTATATTTTTGATTACTATAATCATATTGAAAGTTTTGGTCTGTACTACATACACTAATTATGAAACACTTTTAATGCTCCTGATAAAAGAGAATATTCACGTTCCATAAATTTAACTTTTTTTAATTGTTCTTTCTTTGCTTTTCTAATTTACGACCGACAGGATTACCTGTTGGTCGTAGGTATATATTTTATTTTCTCAAAAAAGTTTCTACGCAGCTTTTGACGTTGGATATTCTTGCCGATGAATATAGCCTTATTTTCCAATTCTGAATCAGCGCCAGATACTATATATTGTCCATCTGACACATCAAAACGGAATTTCTGACCTCTAGCTTCAATTTGTCCTTTCGCTCGGATAATATTTCCATACTTTCCGCGAATCAGATCTTCTAACATAAGTAACAGCTGCTCTGGACTTGAAACGATTGCATCTGCCAATGAAAATGTATCTATATCCAGAAGTTCTGTTTCCTTTTTTGGTTTCAGCAGGATTCCATCATATCCCACTTCAAATAAACGATTCCACTCTGACTGATTCATAAGAGAATAATGTTCTGTGATAATCCGCCCTTTAGGATTTATTTTTTTTAATTCAGCCATAATCTGACCCTTTTCGTCAGAAGTTGCCTGCTCCATCTTAGAAACAAAAATTATAGAAGCAGATGCTACCTGATCCTGATATAATACCGAATATTCCTGAACATAGCGCATATAGCTATGTCCGTCAATAATTGTAATAGGTGCGAGCAGACGAATTTTTTCATATTCAATTTGCTGCAGATTAGCTAAAATCTTACTCAAAAAGCCAACACCAGTAGGTTCGATTACTAAACACTCTGGATCTATGGAATTGGCAATAGTCAATACAGACGAGGCAAAATCTCTTTTTGTTGAACAACAGATACACCCCTCCGTCATTTCCCAAATATTTACTTCCCCACCAGATGTTTGCTTTTTTAGAATGTCGCCATCAATTCCAACATCTCCATATTCATTTTCTAAGATGGCAATTTCTTTTTTCGTATGTTTTGCTAATGCTTTGATAAATGTAGTCTTTCCTGCTCCTAAAAAGCCGGATATAATCAATATATCCATTTATTCCTAATCCGCAATTTTTATTACTGGTTTAATTAAATCTGATGGCTTATCACGCATCAGGAATAATGCTTTTTCCAAATTATCCCAGCCTTCAAAAACATGTGTGCTGAGTGGAGCTAAATTGAGCTTGCCAGCAGATACTAGAGCGCTAAGTTTTTCCATTCTCAAACGTCCACCGGGCATCAAACCACCATTAATCTGCTTGTGACCCATTCCCACACCCCATTCTGTACGAGGGATATCAATCATCTCTCCTGATCCAAGATAGTTGACATTTCCAATCTTTCCGCCGGGCTTTAGACATTTTACAGCTTCTGCAAAGGTTTCTACTCCGCCGCCTGCGATCACAATCTTATCTACTCCTTTTCCGCCTGTCATATCTAATACCTGCTCGAAGATAGGTCCGTTCTTGTAGCTGATGAAATCTGTTGCACCGTATCCTTTTGCTGCTTCCACACAGACAGGTCTTGTACCAACTGCAATAATTCTAGATGCACCACGCATATTTGCTCCTGCTACAGACATAAGACCTACGGGTCCGATTCCAATCACCAGTACAGTATCTCCAAATTGGACATCTGCAAGCTCTACTCCATGAAATCCAGTTGGTACCATGTCTGATAACATACATGCATCTACAGTATTAATATTGTCAGGAAGGATTGCCAGATTACCGTCTGCGTCATTTACATGGAAAAACTCCGAAAATACACCATCTTTAAAATTTGAAAATTTCCATCCAGCAAGCATTCCCCCTGAATGCATAGAATATCCGGCCTGTGCCTCTAGGGAATTCCAATCTGGTGTGATTGCTGGCACTAAAACTCTATCCCCCGGCTTAAAATCTTTCACTAATTCACCGACCTCTACGACTTCTGCACATCCTTCATGTCCTAATATCATATTATGTCGCTCGCCGATAGCACCTTCCCAAAGTGTATGTACATCGGAAGTACAGATTGCCAAAGCGAGTGGTTTACAGATTGCATCCATAGGACCACACTTAGGGCGATCCTTTTCAATCCAACCAGACTCTCCAATTTTTAACATTGCATAACCTTTCATAATATAACTCCTTTCTGATTGTTAATTTTTAATCATTGTATTCTTATCATACCACTATGAAAAAGATATAGTCAATAAAATAATAAAAAAAACTGCAATTAGTCTTTTGAAAAAATCATCGGATCAACGCGATTTTATGT
>CAJUHN010000254.1 GCA_910585935.1 uncultured Lachnospiraceae bacterium
GCTTAGAAGCGGGGGACTTCCTTGATGAGGTTAAAATATAGTAGTATTCTCCTGCTATTACAATATTTTTTTCTTTTACATTATAGAAATAGAAATTTGGAACATTTATTTAAAAATACTTAAGAAACATTGATACATTCAATAGAAATACTTCCTTTCACATTCCTCAAAGTTTCGTTTATTGCACGAAGAAATAGTTTATATGTTCCGGGCTTTACAGGTGATCCGAAGGTGAAATCAGAGATACATTTCTGTATTCCATCTATTGGATGCTTGCGATAGTTACATACAGAATAATACGTTGTATCCGGAAATTGGTCTTCCGCCTTGATATCTTCAGCTTTAACAAAACCAACCTCCATTCCGCTTCCCGTTTCTGCAAGAACATCATACCAAATCTTGTCCCCATCACAAAGAGTATATTCTCCCAACCAAATGACCTCCCCACTCTCTATGGTTTCAAAATGAATAGGAATAACTTCTAGCTCACTGTCTTCCAGTTCATCATCTGGATCATACATACTACCCAAAAGCTCTTCCACTTCCTCCTCTGTCATATAGTTCACACTTTTGATTTCACCCACCTCATTTCGAGTGATTTTGATGTTGACTATACCTTGAGGGTTGATATCCAATGTATAAAATGAACTATCCTTCCTGATATCCAGAAAAATATGGACGAGTTGACCTTTATAATAATATGCCTTTCCCTCATTGGTAACACCATATGATTGATATTCTTCTAATTGCTGTGCTTCTAGTTGTTTTTCCAAATCATCTAATTCATCATCTCTATCCAACTTTTTAAATAATATAGACTGAAAATTTATCTGTCTATCCTCTAATGCCCTATCTAACCATATTTCTAATGCCTCTTCACTCATGCGGTCAGTCAGAACAGAAAAAAAGGAGATTGACCGTTCAGTATAGGTCTTTTCTGCAAACAGTTGAATCAAGGAGCTATCTTCTTTCAGTTGATTGACGCTAATAGAGAAAAACGCAATTTTTTCGTCCTCATAAATCCTATTTAGCCATGTACTCTGTGCCTCTTCGTCCAGTCGGGAAAATGCGACTTGAAATAACGGCAGACTACCATCTTCATAATATCGCTCTATTTGAACAAAGGATATATCCTCTTCTCTTTTTTCATCTATTACAGAGAGTTTGTTTTCTTCAATAAAGCTCGCATATGTTGTCGCTTCAACTGGATAAACACCAATAAAAAAGGTTATAAAAATGATACACACTGTCAACGCACTTGTTAATATAATAACTTTTCTGGATTTTTTCTTGAAACTCATAATCGCACCTAGCCTTTCTTTCAATAATTGTTTATTTTCGCTTAAAGTAACCACACCGAAAGTTTCCTTGTATTTTCCGACCGCTGCCATAGCATCAAGTAAAGTTTTTCCATAGTCCTGTACATGGTTATCCCCTATTTTTACAAGAACTGCTTCATCACAAGAAAATTCACACTCTTTTGTAATTTCTCGGCTCATAAGATATACAAGAGGATTGAACCAATGCAGACAGACCGTAATTTGTACTAACCATTTATAAAACATATCCCCCCTCTTATAATGCGTCAGTTCATGCAATACAATATGACGAAAGTCTTTTTCAGAAATATCTGAACTCGGTAATACAATACATGGATGGAAAAATCCGATTAACAATGGTGAAGAAATCAGAGGATTAATACAAAGCTCTACCTGTCTTTTAATTCCTGCCTGTTCTTCGATAACGGAAAGTTGATCTAAAATTTCAATGTCAGAAACAGGCGTCAATCCAGCATTTACATATCGTATAAAACTTTGATAAATTGTCACTTTTCGTATCAGCATACCTAACATTACCATCAGCCAAATCAGCCAGATATGATTTATCAGTAATGACACAATATCCTGAAATGGCTGATCCGGAGTCAAAATTTCTGATGAATCTGATGAATTATCCATTTTCTGATTATTCTGTTCTAAATTGACATCAAGACCACCAATACCATCTGAAATCTTATCCGATTTTTTCTGTTTTACGAAAGAAGTATCCTGAATTATCACCTGATCCATTGTCTGATAAATTTTCCCCATCAAATTTACCTCTGCCCCAAAAGGAAGTAATAGCCGCATAATAATAATGAGCCAAATATAATACTGCCATTGTCTGCTGATTTTATCTTTCAAAAATCGTTTCTCCAAAAATAACATTAGAATGAGCAGAGTACCAGAAAAAGACATGGACAAGAATATTTTCAAAACTGTATTCATTATTTTTCTTACCCTTTCTCCAACATTTTTTTCAATTCCTCGTATTCCTCGTCTGTCAGCAAATCTCCTGAAATCAGATTAGAAACAAGCCCTTTTACATTTCCTTCATAAATTTTATTCAGAAAATTTCTAGTTTGAGTTGTCTGGTATTCCATTTCTGAAACAAGAGGCGTATATTCATTGCAGCGTCCAATTTTCTTTGCCTTTAGAAACCCCTTATTCACAAGACGATTTAAAAGCGTAATGAGTGTATTTTTTTGCCATGGTTTCCCTCTTGTTGCTAATTCATCAATTAAATAGGCAAAAAATGTAGGTTTCTCTCCATTTGCCCAGACTACTTTCATAATTTCCAACTCAGCGTCTGATATTTTTTGTATCATATTAGCTTCCTCCTCATTATATGACATATTGTTGTTCTTTAACAATAACATCATGTCATACTTCTGTCAAGAGGAACTTTTTAAGAGTGAGAAAAAACATTACAGTTCAGTTTATTTAAGCATCAAAGATTCGCTCCGGCAAGGAAGTATTCCATCAAAGCCGCGCTCTCGCTCCGTTCCAGACGTAATGGTACTAAATTCGCAACCCTTATCAGGGCTGCTCATTAATACCAACGTCTTCCAAGGGGCTTCTTATGGAATATTTCCTTGCCGGAGCGTCCCAAATAATAACATAAAAAAGCAACCTGCAACATTATCAAAATAATTTGACAATATCACCTGTCGCTTTTTCCACTAACTAATAAACTTTATCTCTTTCCTATACTCCTTTCATCTTCTCTATAAATTTTCTCTTCTCATCATTCTGATTCACAATCACATTTAATTTATCTATATCCTTTTGTGGTATCCATGCCTTATTATTATTATAATAATGATTTACTACCTTCCAAAATTTCTCTGGGTAAGAAAACAATATAAGCAAAATATCATATTCTTCTTCTAATATTCTTTTCTCTTTCTGATATTCTTCTAACATAGCCATTCCTAATTTATTATCCCAATTATGCTTTTCTAAAATCTTTCTCATAAATAAATATAAATCTGTAATCTGCAGATTTACACACATTTTATCAAAATTGATAATTGCTATACGTCTTCCATATACTAAAACATTGTGTTGATTATAATTCCCATGACAGACAGTACAAATATCCAACGCCTTATTTCTTAATTCGGTATAAGCAGACTGATGTAGCATTTTTAGTGCTTCTTCTCCTTGCTGATAAAACTGTTCAAAATTATGTAATACTTGCAATTCAAACTCTGATTTTTTATGTTTATTTCTCATAAAACTTCTAGCCCGCTTTAATTCCCGATGATGTTTTTCTATTTCTCTTTCTAAAGAAATTCCTTGAAATGACTGTAATCCTTCTTTTAATCTTTCTGGTATAACTTCTAAAATCTTATGAAGTTTGGCTAATGTTCTCACTGCTGCTAATATTTCTGTCATACTCCTTACATCACATTCCCTCGCTTCAAACCAATTTTTCACAACATATTTTGTCCCATCACCATCAATAGAAAGCACTCTATCAAAGGAATTTCTCATATAATTGTCCACCAATCCACCAGAATCTTTTATCAGATTTAATATTTCATCTTCCATTGATAATCTTTCTAAAGTTCCTGTATATTCTTTTAGTAACTTCAACCCACAATTTGTTTCGCAAAGAACAGCACCTCTTCCTCTGCCAGTGCGAAGCACTTGAAAATCATATTGTTCCAATATGTTTGTATTTCTATCACCCACAGCTGCTCCTCCTAGATTTTAATTAGACCTCCTAAAATATATGGTCTAGTTTCTTTCTTTTCTATCTTATGAAAAGCCTTCTAAGAGTATGCAAAATTAAAAATGTTTTGATATAAAATATTTATCTTTCACATCACCTTCTCTAATTCTATCCCTCTTTTTAATAAATATTCTTTTGTATTTCGTTTCGGTTCTTCCAACACCTCATTTAACAGTTGATTTAAAATCTGCCCCATCAATTCCCCCGGCTTTATCCCATTTGCAATCAGATCTTTTCCTGTAACAGCCAAACTTTTTATCGTTAAACAATCCCCTCTATCATAAATTTGTTGATAGATTTCTAGTACCCTATCTATTTCCTCCATTCCTTTTCCCTCAAAAGCACAATTCGCCCTTTTTAATTCCAACAACAGCGGAAAAATTTCCTCCCCTATCCATGCAATTCCCTTTCTCACAGACTTTTCTTCTGCCACATAGTCATAATCCCATGCTCCTACTAATTTAGAAACAAATTTCACAGTATAATTATCAAACTTTAATCCCTTTAAAATCTCTTCTGCCTCTTCCTGTTTTCCTGATCTATTTCTTAAAAGCAACAAAAATGCACTCCATCTCAAAACAGAATCTTTTTGTGTTTCTCTCAATAACCCCTTTGTCTTCTCTATAAGTTCCCCTTCCCATCTCAAATAAGAAGGAAAAATCCATTCCCCCAATCCATAGCAAAAAACTTTTTCTATTTTCTCTGGATTATCAGAAACCAATAGTTTCATCAACTCTGTTTGTATCCTCTCTTTACTCACAAAAGATAAGTTAGAAGAGAATTCTTTTATGGCATCCTTCGTTTTTTCCTCAATTTCAAAATTTAATTGTGCTGAGAATCTCACAGCTCTTAACATTCTCAAAGCATCTTCTTCAAAACGCTCTTTCGCGATTCCCACACAACGTATCACTCCTTTTTCCAAATCATCTCTTCCCTTGAAAACATCTACTAACCCCACCTTTTCATTATATGCCATCGCATTAATCGTGAAATCTCTCCGCTTTAAATCCTCCACTAAATTTTCTGTAAATGTAACGGTTTTTGGGTGTCTGTTATCTTCATACTCCCCATCGATTCGATAAGTTGTCACTTCATATCCTATTTTCCCCATCATAACAGTAACTGTTCCATGTAAAATACCAGTATCTACTGTTTTCTTAAATATCTTTTTCACTTCTTCTGGAGAAGCTGATGTAGTGATGTCCCAATCTTTTGGCTTTTTTCCTAATATACTATCCCTCACACATCCTCCCACAGCAAAAGCCTCTTTTCCATTTTCCTGCAGCTTGTGTATAATCCAGACCACATCTGAAGGAAGTTGTATTTTCCAGCTTTCCATTATCTACCCTCCATTCTGTATCTACTTTCTATCATTATTTCCAATTTCTTTATTAATCTTCTGTTATATTTTTATTATAATACATTCATCTATAAAACAAAACTGTGTTTACCTTAAAATACTCTATTTATCAGTTTTACATTTGAAATAATTTCCGCGCAGGCAAAGAAGTTTCCAACGAAACCGCGCTTTCGCTCCGTTCCAGACGTAACGGACACTAAATTCGCAATTCCTAACGGAACTGCTCATTAAGTGCCGACGTCTTCCAAGGGGTTTCTTT
>CAJUHN010000255.1 GCA_910585935.1 uncultured Lachnospiraceae bacterium
ACGGAGCGAGAGCGCGGCTTCGTTGGAACATTTCTTTCCTTTGCGAACCTTTGTTTCTAAAGTGGACAAAACAACCATTTATTTTTTGGAATATAAAAAAGATAATAGTGACACAAAAGAAAAGTTGTATTATAATAAATGAAAAAAGAGAAATCTTACCATTGGTTTGGCTATTTAAGGAGGAGGAAATAAATGGGAATTATTTCAAGATTTAAAGATATTATGTCTGCTAATATTAATGCTCTTTTAGACAAGGCAGAAGATCCAGCTAAAATGATTGATCAGTATTTGAGAAATTTAGAGAGCGATTTAGGGAAAGTGAAAGCGGAAACAGCTTCTGTGATAGCAGAGGAAACTAGATGTAAAAGAAATTTAGAGGAATGTAAAGAAGAAATTGAGAAATTACAGAAGTATGCACAAAAAGCGGTGATGGCGGGAAATGATAATGATGCCAGACAATTTTTAAACCAAAAGCAGCAATATATGACGAAAAAAGAGGGATTGCAACAGGCATATGACCTTGCTGCGGCAAATGCAGGTAAAATGAGGCAGATGCATGATAAATTGGTAAAAGATATCACGGAATTAAATGCCAGAAAAGATGCGATTAAAGCGAAGATAGCGGTCGCTAAAACACAGGAAAAATTGAATAAGATCGGAGCTAGTATAGAAGGGGCTGCTGCGAATATGTCCGCATTTGATAAGATGGAAGAAAAGGCGAATCGTATGTTAGATGAAGCGAATGCGATGGCAGAATTAAATCAAACACAGGCAGAATCCGATATCGATGCATTGATGTCGAAGTATGACAGCGCACCTTCTAATGAAGTGGAAGATGAATTAGCAGCATTAAAGGCACAGATGGGATTAAATTAAACTCATGTTGAAAAAAAGGGAGGAGGTATCCCTTTTTTTCGTAATAATAGAGATGGAGGAATTGGATATGGGATTGTTTGGCGGTCAGTTGGCAAATGTAGTAGAATGGGAAGAATATAGAGATGATATTTTATTTTGGAAATGGACAAATAAAGAAATCAAGAAAGGGAGTAAATTGATTATCCGTCCCGGACAGGATGCGATCTTTATGTTCAATGGAAAGATAGAAGGAATCTTTACAGATGAAGGGAGTTTTGATATTGAATCAGAGATCGTTCCATTTTTATCCACATTAAAGGGATTTAAGTTCGGATTCAACAGTGGAATGAGAGCAGAAGTTCTTTTTATCAATACAAAGGAATTTACGGAGAAATGGGGGACAAAGAATGAAATTAATATTCCTGCTCCCCAACTTAACTTGCCCGGTGGATTGCCGATACGGGCGTTTGGAACATATAGTTTTAAGATAGCGGATCATCAGGCACTGATTGACAGTGTAGCAGGGATAAAAAATATTTTTACTGTGGAAGATGTGAAGGAGAGGCTGATGGCAAAACTCAATCAATTTTTGATGAAATGGATTGTGAGAGAAGGAAAAGATCTGACCAATATTATGGCAAATTCGGATAAGATCACAAGAGGGATACAGGAAGATTTTGATATGGAGATGCAAAAAATCGGAATAACCATTCGGGATTTTACGATTCAAAATGTGAGCTATCCAGAAAATATGCAGAAGATGATTGAAAAAGTAGCTTCTCAAGGTATGATCGGAAACATGGGGCAGTATCAAAATGTAGCGATGGTAGATGCGATGACACAGAATGGAAGGAATGGGTCTTCTATGGGTGATATCGCCAGCCAGATGGCAGGGATGCAGATGGGAATGATGATGGGGCAGCAGATGATGAATCAAATGAATCAGCAGATGAATGTTAATCAGCAAGTGAATCAACAGGTTAATCAGCAGGGAACAGGAGGTTCTTCAGATGGAAATAAAAATGTGCCCAATTTTTGCCCAAATTGCGGAACAAGAACAGGAGGAGCTAATTTCTGCCCGAATTGTGGGACAAAATTAGGATAGAAAAATGAATATATATGAGAGTTTAAATATAAATCAACAAGAAGCTGTTCTCTGCACAGAAGGTCCTGTTTTAATATTAGCAGGAGCTGGGTCAGGAAAGACAAGAGTGTTGGCACATAGAATTGCTTACTTAATTGAAGAAAAGAATGTGAATCCTTGGAATATTTTAGCGATTACTTTTACGAATAAAGCAGCAGGGGAAATGAGAGAAAGAGTGGATAAGATTGTCACATATGGATCAGAATCTATATGGGTCAGTACGTTTCATTCAGCTTGTGTGCGGATTTTAAGGAGGTATATTGATAGAATAGGCTTTGATAATAAATTCACGATTTATGATACAGATGATCAAAAGACAGTGATGAAAGATGTGTGTAAACGGTTAGAAGTGGATACGAAGACATATAAAGAGGCGAGCTTTTTGGCTGCTATTTCAAAGGCGAAGGATCAGATGATAACGCCAGAGGAATATTTTGTAAATGCTGGAGGTGATATGGCACAAAAGAAGATAGCGGAGGTATATAAGGAATATCAGACACAGCTCAGAAAAAATAATGCATTAGATTTTGATGATCTGCTCTGTATGACAGTGCAATTATTTCAGACAAATCCAGAGGTATTAGAGAGTTATCAAAATCGTTTTCGATATATTATGGTAGATGAATATCAGGATACGAATATGGTACAGTTTCAATTTATTCATTTATTAGCACAGAAATATAAAAATTTATGTGTAGTAGGAGATGATGATCAGTCCATCTATAAATTCCGCGGCGCTAATATACAAAACATTTTGGGATTTGAACAGGTATTTCCAGATACAAAAGTGATAAAATTAGAACAGAATTATCGTTCTACTGGAAATATTTTAGATGCGGCGAATACTGTGATCGAGAATAATACAGCGAGAAAAAAGAAAACATTATGGACAGAACAGGGAGAGGGAGAAAAAATCCGGGTAATTCAGTGCGAAACAGCAAATGATGAAGCGGAGATGATTGTTCAGGAAATTAAAGAGCGAGTGGATAAAGAGGAATTTTGCTATAAAGATTGTGCGCTGTTATATCGCACGAATGCACAATCGCGTATTTTAGAGGAACAATTTATTAAGGCTAACATACCTTATAAAGTGATTGGTGGTATTAATTTCTACGCTAGAAAAGAAATTAAAGACTTGTTGAGTTATTTAAAAACGATAGAAAATGGAAAAGATGATTTGGCAGTTCGGAGAATTATCAATGTGCCGAAACGTGGAATAGGGAGTACCACGATTGATAAGATACAAGACTATGCTTTAGCGCATGATATCAGTTTTTTTGAAGCGCTTAAAATAGCGGATAAGATTCCTACTATAGGGCGTTCTGTTGTGAAATTAGAAGGATTTGTGAATCTGATACGGGTATTTCAAAGTAAGATAGGTTATATTTCTTTGACAGAATTATTAGAGGAAATCATTAAAGAAACAGGTTATCGAATAGAATTAGAAGCAGAGGGGACAGAGGAAGCTTTAGGAAGGTTAGAAAATATAGACGAATTAATCAGTAAAATGGCAGATTATGAAGAAAATACAGAAGATGCGAGTTTGAGTGGATTTTTAGAGGAAGTGGCTTTGATCGCAGATGTGGATAATTTAGATGATACTACCGATTATGTAGTGTTGATGACATTACACAGTGCAAAAGGGTTGGAATTCCCGAAGGTGTTTTTATGTGGATTAGAAGATGGATTGTTTCCGAGTTATTTGAGCGTTACATCAGATGATCCTAGTGATTTAGAAGAAGAAAGGCGTCTTTGTTATGTAGGAATCACAAGAGCGATGGAAAGTCTGACAATAAGTGCAGCAAAACAGAGAATGTATCGAGGAGAAACACAATATCGAAAACCTTCCCGCTTCTTAAAAGAAGTGCCAAAGAGAGTGGTGGAAGGAATCACTCGTGAACCTAAAATAAAGGAAATGCCTAGAAATAATATTTATTATTCAGCTAGAGAAGCATTTCGGGCAAAACCTTTTGAGAGCAAAACACTTTCTGGAAATAAATTAGAGTATGAAATAGGAGATAGGGTATTTCATATTAAATTTGGAACAGGTATTGTATTAGATATCAAGGCAGGCGGAAGAGATTATGAGGTGACAGTGGATTTTGAAAAGGCTGGCACAAAAAAGATGTTCGCTTCTTTTGCAAAATTAAAGAAATTAGATTAAATATACTATAAATGTTTTATAAATTTGTTATAAAATTTTAAGAAGTATATAGCAAAATAAATTTGGATATGATATAATAAAAACAACTTATCAAGGTCTGTATATAAATTTTTATTTTTGCAGGATACTAAAATTAGGAAAGGAAAGGGCGTATGAAGATGTCAAATAAAATGGAAGAATTATTTAATGCAGCTAGAATCAATGAATTGCTGCATAGAAAAGAAGAAGATGAAAAGAAAAAGAATTGTGTGCTCTGGATATTGGCGGTTATTGGAGCAGTAGCAGCAGTAGCAGCAATCGCTTATGCAGTTTATCGTTATTTTACACCAGATTATTTAGAAGATTTTGAAGAAGATTTCGAGGACGACTTTGATGATGACTTTTTTGATGATACAGAGGAAAAAGATGTAAAAGAAGAGAACAATGAAGATGTAGTAGATGTGAAGAAGGCAGAAGTGAAAGAAGAGAAGGAAGAAAAAGAAGAGAGCAAAGAAGAAAAATAAAGAGAGAGCCATCGCAAAGTAGCCAGACTGTAAGCTATAGAGCGGTGGCTTTTTTATAGATATAGAAAGTAGTTTTTGTCTTTTTAAAGTTGTTCTATCCATTTCAGGGCTTCGAGTAAAGAATGGATTGTATCAACATTTTCTATTGGTTTTTGGTTATTCCTGTCTAAAAAAAGAGCTTTGATACCACAGAGAGATGCACCTTTTACATCAGAGGTGAGGGAATCTCCGATATGAATCACTTCATCTGCTCGACATTTGCTGATTTCTAATGCTTTTTCAAAGAGCTGTCTATGTGGTTTGTGTGCTTTTGCCATATCACTAGAGATGATGTTTGCAGGATGTAAGTCTTTTTCTTTCATTCCTTCTTCTACATAAATAGTGCTGATATTTGTGATAATATAAATAGGAAGTCGGCATTTAGAAAAAAATTCTTTTGCATCTTCAAATGCTGGAGCATGTATCCAAAATCTGCGACAGAGTTCATGAAGTTCATCTAAATTGTCTTTTAAATGGATTTGCTTGACACAATGTTTTAATATTTCCTCTACAATTTCATCTTCTGAGAGAAATGTATCTCCATAACTTTTTTCTTCAAATTCTTTGATCAGATTCCACCAATATGTGAGCATGATTTGGGGAGATTCTATATCGCTATTTTCATAACAACGCTTTAGTAGTTTTCGGACATCTTGTCCATCATTTTTTATGATTGTTCCTGTATAATCTACAAATATAGCTTTTAACATGAGATATTTTCCTCCATAAAGAAATGGTTTATTGTTTCTATAAGTTATTATAAACATGAAATGAGTTCTTCTCAAGATGAAAGGATAAATTTGGGATAGATTTTTAGGGATTTTGTGGTAGGTGATTGGAAAAGGCAAAAGGGGGACGCTCCGGCAAGGAAGTATTCCAGCGAAGCCGCGCTTTCGCTCCGTTCCAGACGTAGTGGTACTAAATTCGCAAATCCC
>CAJUHN010000256.1 GCA_910585935.1 uncultured Lachnospiraceae bacterium
ATTTAGTACCACTACGTCTGGAACGGAGCGAGAGCGCGGCTTCGTTGGAATAGAATACATTCTGGGGCGAACCTTTGATACTATATTCTTCTTCTCATTTATCACTCCCCAAAATAAAAAACGCTTTCTTTATGATAAACAAATTTCCTTATCAAAAAGAAAGCATTTTAATATTTCACTATTTTATGTTCTTACCTGCCATTTTATTTCACTTTTGTACCGCATTTCGTGCAAAAAACAGCTTCTTTTTCTAATTTATTTCCGCAGTTAGAACAATAACCTATTTCTTCTTCCTCTTCTTCTACTACAACTTCTGGATCAACATTGACTTTTTCTCCACACATAGAACAGAATACTGCATCACCCTTTAACTCTGCCCCACATTTTGGACATACTTGTATTCCTTTCAGATTTTGAATCGCAGTTTTTAATCTGTCAATCTCTGCATATGCTTCTTTAATCTGTTGGCATTTTTCTTGATAAGGGGTATCTTCTTTTTCCTTATTATCCTCATAGAACATCTTTCCCATTTCAAAGTATAAATTCTGTATGATTTCTTCCTGTACGCTTATCTGTCCGTTCAAATTGCCTATCTCTGCGATATCTTTTACTTTTTTTGTCACATCTTTTCCTTTATTTGTTATGGTTTCTCCCACTTTATTAAAAAAATCCATAGTTTATCCTCCTTTTTATCTGTTCTTCTTTCTATGTCCTCACTATACGTTACGTTTTTATCATATCATGTTCTGTTTTTAGATACAATAAAACAATTCTATATTTTTTCTAAAATTTTCCGTAACTTTTTTTCTGGCGGACTGCATTTCTGTCCGGAACAAAAATAAAAAAGAGGTTCTTCTGTCACTTTATATTCCTTTGTAAATGGTGCTATTTCGGATAATTGTTTTTCATTTTCCTTTGTCTTCACTAAAACGATCCCATCTTTTTCCTGAATCCATTTACATAATTCTCTTTTATCTTCTTTTGAAATCTCGCCCGTAACCATAATTTCTTGTTTTTCTTGATAAATAGGCAGAAGACTCCACAGTGCGAAACTATATCCCATCGGATAATCCTTTATTATTCCTGCCAAATACTCCATTTGTTTTTCTAATCTCTGCTGCCATTTTATCTCTCCTGTTATCCGAAAAAGATATTCTAATAGATAAAGTGCCATAGAATTTCCAGAAGGAGTTGCTCCATCATAGTTTTCTTTTGGACGTATTAATAATTTTTCACTATTTTTTCCATATAAAAAAAATCCTCCATGTTCTGGATCGAAAAACTCTTCTATCATTTTTTCTGCATGATAAATGACTTTTTCCAGATAATATAATTTTAAAGTCGCCTGATAAAGTTCTAATAGGGCGAAACAATAAAAAGCATAATCTTCCAACATTCCTTCTATTGCCGTTTCTTTATCCCGGAATCTCACCATAATCTTTCCTTCTTTGATCAAATTCTTTTCTAAAAATGTTTCTGCTTTTTCCGCTATCTCAAGGTATTCCTCTTTTCCTAATACAACAGAAGCCTTCGCAAAAGAAGCGATCATAAGCCCATTCCAAGATGTGAGTATTTTATCATCTTTATGAAGTGACATTCTCCCCTTTCGATAAGAAAGAACTCTCTCAGAAAGAGCATCTATTCTTTCTCTCTCTTCTTTTTTTAAATCTTTTTCTTTATGGTGAAGCAAGTTTGGAATATTTTTTCCTTCAAAATTTCCTCTTTCTGTGATCTGAAACCAATGGCAGAAATATTCCCCCTCCTTTTTTCCTAATAATTTTTCTAATTCTTTTTTGGTGAATATATAAAATTTCCCTTCTTCTCCTTCACTGTCCGCATCCTGTCCACAATAAAATCCTCCCTCTTTCGAGGTTAATTCCATTTTCACATATTGTAAAGTCTTTTCCGCTACATATTGATACATTTCTTTTCCTGTCATCTGATAAGCTTGTAAATAAGTATAAGATAATAATGCATTATCATATAACATCTTTTCAAAATGAGGAACTAACCATTGATTATCTGTGGAGTATCTAGAAAATCCACCTCCGATATGATCAAACATTCCGCCCAGATACATCTGTTGTAATGTCTTTTCTGCCATCTCTAATGCTTTTTGTTCTGCTTTGTTTTTTGCATACCTGAGTAAAAATAATAAATGATGTGGGGTAGGAAATTTTGGAGCATATCCAAACCCTCCATATTCTGTATCAAAACTTCTCTCAAATTGCTGTTCTGCGATAGAAAATATCTCTTCCAAAAATTCTCCTTCTTTTATTATCTCGCTCTGTTTTTTTAAATGATCTTCTATTTCTGTTCCAGCTTTTAAAAGCCTTTCCCTATTTTCTTTCCATTCTTTTGCCATATTCAGCACTAATTCTTTTAAACCGAACTGAAATCCTCCCCATCTCTTTTTCGGAGGCAGATAAGTGGCGATAAAAAATGGCTTTCCTTCTGGCGTCATAAGTACGGTGAGTGGCCACCCGCCCTGCCCTAACATCACCTGACATGCTTCCATATAGACAGCATCAATATCTGGTCGCTCTTCTCTGTCCACTTTGATACAAATAAAATACTCATTTAAAAGTTCTGCGATTTCTTCATTTTCAAAAGATTCTTTTTCCATCACATGACACCAATGGCAGGTGGAATAACCAATGCTCAAAAAAATAGGCTTATCTTCTTCTTTTGCTCTTAAAAATGCCTCCTGCTTCCATGGATACCAATTCACAGGATTATGCGCATGTTGTAATAAATAAGGGGATTTTTCGTGAATGAGTTGATTTTGATACATACTTTCTTTCCTTTCTTATTTTAAAAATAGTAAACTTTTTTATTTTCTATCTCTTATTATTTCTATAAAATATAAAAACATACTATTCAAAACAAAAGCCTTCTATACTCAACTTTTTATCCACCCTTTTAGAATTTCTAAAAATTCTTTATTATAAATAAATTCTCTATAGTTTACCACTTCATATATTCCCTTTTTATCTTTTCTTCCAATAAGTTCCTTTTTATCTGTTATTTTCAGTTTAACTTCTTTCGCATCTTCTCCTTTTTTCAGCCAAATATATCGGTAATCAAATTTTTTTATGACTGCGCTTTTTCCTCCCTCTCTTTCCACTTCTTGTTTTAATTTCACTAATGGAAATTTTTGATATGTTGTTTTTCTTTTCTTTTTTCGCTTTTGAATATTATTCCAAATATCTTTATAATATCCACTTTTTTTGCTGACTTCTTCTGGAAAAGGAGCTTCTCTGTCATATAAAATCCCATATAACGAAGACTTGTCTTTCTTTTTCTCAAACTGTAAATGATATCTCCATTTGCTCTTTCTACTCTGTACTAACAAAAGAAGCGCATTTGTTTGATATTGATATCTTCCTTTCTCATCTTCCATTTGAATGGTAAATAAAGTATCTGGCGGAATATAATAAGGAAAATCGCTCAAAAAAGAAGCTCCTCCCTCTGATATATCATAAGTCTTCATCTCCTTTGTCTGTCCTTCAAACTTTAATTTCATCTTTGTTTCTATAAAAAATCGCTCACTTTCTCTATAAGATATCCGTTCCCAAACAAAAAATAACGACATAATAAAATAATAGCTATTTAGCATAAGCCACATCAATATGATAATATATCCAAGAGAACCGCCTTTTACTAATCTTATAAAACATCCTATCATTCCTATCCAAGAAAGAAATAAAAGCCCTCCAAAAACTATCTGACATTTTCGGATTATTCTTTTATTCTCTTTTGTTTGTTTTTTATTTTTATCTTTATTCGTAACAGAAAATTTTTCTTCACTGATTCCTAATGTTTCAAAAAATACAGCAGGCAATAGGGCAGGAAATAGAATGGTATCATAAACATTGCTCAACCTTGCTGTTCTCATCTTTCCTGTTACTTCATTGAGCAGTAAAATATAGGCTATCATCTGAGGCAGCCAGAAAAAAAGTATTCCTTTTACTGTACACTCTACAACTTGAATCGAAAAAATAGAAGCTAAAATAGGAGCTAAAATAAAAATAAGTCTTCGGACAGGCGTATACCAATATAAAAAAGAAAAGAAATAATCTGCCTTTTGTCGAATATTTAGTCCTTTTATCCGAAATAAAGACAATCTTCTCATTGTCTGAATACACCCTCTCGCCCACCTTTCTCTCTGTTTATAAAGACTCAATAAATCAGCAGGTGCTAATCCATTCGCCAACACTTTTGCTACTGCATAAGTTTGATATCCCTTACTCTGAATCAACATACCTGTTGCTAAATCCTCTGTGATAGATTCTGTATAAAAACCTCCTACTTCTTTCAGAGCTTCTCTAGATAAAATCGTATTTGATCCAGCATATATCACAGAATTGTTTCTATTTCTAGTCAACTGCACTTGGCGGAAGAAAAAATTTTGTTCATTGGGAATACTGTCTTCTGCATATAAATTAAACTGAAATAAATCTGGATTATAAAAACTTTGTGGACTCTGAACAAATCCCATCCTTTTCCCTTCTATAAAAAAATAGGGAACTAATTCTATTAAAAAATCAGACATTGGTATCATATCAGCATCAAAAGTAGCGATAAGAGGAGATGATGTTACAGAAAGAGCATGATTATAATTTCCTGCTTTCGCTCCTGTATGTTCTTCTCTTTTTAAATATCCTACTTCCATTTCTCTCGCTAACTCTTTTACTTCTTCTCTGCTCCCATCATCACAAATATAGATATGCACTTTTTCTTTGTTGGGGTATTTCATATTTTTACAGCCCCATATCGTTTTTTTTAATATAAAAGCTGGTTCATTATAAGTTGCAATAAATACATCGATATCCGGAAATTTCTCCTCTGCCAATTTTGGCTTTATCATATTTTGTCTTTTTTCCTTCCATCCATCTATTCCAATATTCGCCACTTCTAAAAATCCTGCTACTTCTGCTAACAAAAGGGAGATTCCAATAAAAGATGATACGATTCCATACTGAAACGGAAGAGTAAAAAAAATTCTCCAGACAATATAAAAAATAGTTAAAAGCATTGTAATAGCAAATAATATTTTTTGCCTTTTTTTAAATTCCATTTTTGTTTCTCACTTTCCCAAAAAAGATATTTAAAATGTTACAATACTTAGTATAAATCAATCTAATTTTAATATACCTGAAGGAGTTTTTCCGACTATAAAATATTGTTTTATTTTTGGTTTGTATCGTTATATTAAAATGAGTTTTTAAAAGGGGAATTGTTTTATAGATGTGAACTTAAGGAATAAATTTATATTTCACTAATGCCATCTTCACTAGAATTTATGAATATCTATAGTGTTAATTTTCCAAATATACTTAAAAATTTTTACTATTATATAATATATATTAATTATCTTTTTACTTTATTTATACTAATTTTTTAAAAATTAACTTTCCATTATTTTGCTATAATTTGTGTTCCAATATGGTTAAATTCAAATTCAAATTTAAAATTTTAGAGGGTAGCAGCTCTTCTTTACATTCCAATATGGTTAAATTCAAATGTGTGACACAGGGGGGTGTCTGTGCAATGTCATTAACTTAATAAAAAATTGCGTTTATAACCAACAGAATATTTTGAAGAA
>CAJUHN010000257.1 GCA_910585935.1 uncultured Lachnospiraceae bacterium
GTTGAGCGGCATAGCGGCGGGCCTTGTCCGCTGTGGGCTTGTGGCCCCAGCCGAGAACGAAGGACGACGAAAAGTCCTCCTTTTCCCGTCGCAGAAGAACATCCGCTATGCGAAGAGGAAGTTTTTTTGAGAAAAAATACATGGTCATTTCTTTATGTTTATTTTTCATGAAATGAAAAAATATAAACAATGAAATCAATAAAGTATTATTTCTTCGTGCATATACATACAAGAGAGTTATCTTCAATGTTATTACATAATTTTTCCCCTTCAAATATATTATCGTGTGTGATTCCCTTGATGATAAAATTTGATTTTTTCATAATATTATAAAGTCCTCGAGTTGAAAATGAAATCGTATGTGGTTCATACATAATTTTGTATCTAGATTTTTCTTTTTTCATTTTGGAAATAGCTTCCCCCCCCCGTGGAACCTCAACTACGAGTATGCCATTGGGATTCAATATTTTATATAACCGGTCAATCATAATAGGTAGTTCTTCAATAAACAGATGCTCCAAAAAATGAGAAGCTATAATTCCATCTACATGAATGTCATCTTTAAAAATATCAATCATCCTTACATTTAGCTCATCTTGCAGGATACTATGACAGGATTCGTCTAATTCATATGCATATTTAGTTTTTGATTTTGCAAAATAAAGGGATAGTCCAACTCCTGAACCAATATCAAGCAACGTCTGTGATTCTTTATCATTAACGAAGAGAAGATGTTTCAATGCTCTTTTTTTCATTCTTTCAAATGCGGACGTTTCAAAAAACGGATTATCATTACTATAAAAAGGATAAAATTTCCTAAATGATTGGACGTGTGAAGCATATATCTTTGCATAATAGTGAGACAAATCAAAATCAATACTTGGAACATAGCACGTTCCACAACAATTGCATCTTACATAAATTAATCTTGCAAATTCTTTAGAAATATAGAATGGATATGTTGATATTTCAATGTCATCAGATGAACAGCATATTTTCTGCTTTCTGATTTTTTCTAAGGAGCAGAAATGTGAATAATTATTCTGTAGTCCTATTTTAAATCCAGCATGTTTATCATATCTTCTTTTGATTTCATCAAATTGATTTCTCATCTTATCGATGGTGAGTACAAACTCACCTATATCCTTCATTGTATTCATCATGGTACCCTCATAGAGGTATTATAATTAATCTATTCAGATAATTAGAGGTTGCATATCTGTGGACGCAAAAATGATCCATTTTATGGAAACCGACATTTCCACACCATATAAATATTTATCTTAAAAATGGTTTTTATTTTTAAAATGTCACATTCACGGTATATTTCATTATTATTTTTATCATTCACAATCATAGCATTCTCCTATTAAATATTTTTAAATTAATTCAAGAGCTGTATTAAAAATATAATCAACCCATGCCTCTGTAGTATAGTCTTTTATACTGTTTCGAATATTGATTCTGTTTTCAAATGTAAAACTTTCTTTATAAATATTTATAAGTAAATTCAAAGCTGCTTCTTTATCAAAAACTCCCCATTTCCTATCATAGTCAAAGCATGATATTGCATTGTTAATATCGATATTTTTTTCAAGAAATCGACAAATCCCTACATTACTTGAAATTACAGGGATACCGAGAGACATGGCTTCCAGCGCACTTACAGGCCCACCTTCACAGCGAGCAGCAATAAAGAGGACATCAAATGCTGCATATACTGTAGGAAATTCTTTGTATGTGATATTTTTATCTCTAGTATAATACTTAACTGTAATGTTATATTTTTCTAATTCCGTAATTAAATCTTCCCAGTTTGCCCCAACTATATGTAATTCAAAAGGTATTTTTAATACTTTAAGGCGCATAGCTATATCAAGAATAAGATCCCCTCCTTTTCGATGACCATAAGGCTCTCCAAGGATACTTTTTAACAATAATTTTTTATTTGTTGTCCCATATGCTCTTCCGACAATACCTATCTTAAGAATAGATTCTGGATGTCGTGTTTCTATATTAATATGAGAATCAACAAATATTCTATGATCATATCCAATAGGAAAAAATACAAAGTTATTTTTATTTGCAATTTGAGATGAAGGACCGTAACATTCTTCAAATTCGCAAACTCCAACTACTTTATATATACTATATAATGCACGGGCAAGCTTTATAGGACAAAACTGATATATAGGCTCAAAGCATGTTCCATGATGTATTGCAATTGATTTTTTTTGAATTTCAAAAAAATCACATTTATCATTTAAATCTTTAAAACCCTGAATATAGGATTGTTTAATTTCTTTATCATATATTCCTTGTAGTAAATATTCATAATGCCAAAGTTCTTGTGGGCGCATCCATATATATGCATCGGCATCTGGTAAGGGAAAATCCGAATGAATACAACCAATTTTTTTAAATCTATCTACCAAATCTGCAAAAAGATATGTTGGCTTAAAACATACAATATTTACAATTCTAGTTTTAGAAAATTTATTTATAATAGAATTGTTTAACTCTAAATCATTTTGTAATAATTTTACGAAATCTTTATCAGTTATACAATTTACATCTTTTTTGATATATGATTCAAATAATTTATTTGTATAGTAAATACTTTTATAATTAGATAAAATCCATGAAAACATATCAGGTGTTGGATGTATATATTCAATTTTTATATTAAATATATTAAATGGATTTTGATATTCTTTACCATTATCATGAATTATGTATATTTTATCATCACTATTTATTGATATTTTCTGAGATATAATATCTTCATAAAGTTTTTGAACAGCTGTATATTCACAAATAATATATTTTTTACTTGTAAAAGTATTATGCATAACTATTCTGCTAAAAATTTTAGCATTTATTTTTTTTAAAAAATATTCATATTTTTCATCAACTTCTCCAATTATATATAAAAAAGAAGCATTTGTTAATTTAACAATATCATGAATTCCAGATATACATTGATAATCAAGAATAAGTCCATATTTTTTTATATTTTTTGACTCAATAAAACTTGATATAAAAGGAGTTATATTTGTAAAAATAGGAAATATTTTTTCAGTATACCATGAAAATGACGAACTTACAGGAATAATTCCTTGTATTTCACTTGAAAATAACTCGAATAATGCAGATTTATATGTTAAGGATATTCTTTCTTCAATAAAGATAATTGGGCGCATACTTTTTTCTCCTTTATACAACGTTGATAAACTTGGATAACATACTAAAAGCTTTTGAATCTTTAATAAATTTCAGAGGAGATCTGAACAGTTTTTTTGTTTTTCTCCAAGAAAAAATATTTGATTGTTGCTGTGATCTCAATGTGTGATGGATAGTTGCATGAGAAATTGAACATACTTTACTTTTTATTTTTTTTACTGGTATATTGTTTGTTGATATACTTTTTATTTTTTCAATATTTACTGCTGATTCAAAAATTATTTTTAATTTATCTTCTTCTCCAATTCCAATAAGATGTTCAAAACTTACATCCATGAAATTTAGATATCTGGAGTAATTATCAAGTGTAAAATTTATCTTATCAATATTTTTAATAAAATCATCAATATTTATATAATCAAAAGTAAAACCTTTATGTCCATAAAATGCTTCTCCAAAACAAACTACAGGCTTAAACCGTTCTACAGCCTGTAATCCACTTTGACTATTTAAAGTTATAACCATAGATGCATTATCTATTAAACTATTAATTGAAAAATTATCCACAACGCGCACACGATCTTTTGCAAGTGGAATTGATAGAAGTTCACGATTCAATATATAAAATGTTGTTAAATGATTTTCTATAACTTTTTTTATTTCATACGGATGAGTTTTTATAATTATATTATAATTTGTATTATTTAATATTTTTTTTATTATATCCAAATAAAATTTTATACTATTTTTAAATATATTATTCTTTGATAATATAGAGAAATCATTACGAACCTGAGCAATAATTAATATATATCCATGATCTGAAGGACTAAAATATTTAGGTTGTTTTACATTTTTATTCTTTTCATTTGCTAATTTTATAAATTTTTTACTTTTATCCTGGACTAATTCTGATTTTATATTACAAAATCTTTCATTTTGTAATATGGAATTGTTAGGAAGAGGTTCATACCTTTGTTCGAAATAAAAATCATTTCCTGTAAAAAAATGTTCAACACAAAAATGAGGAATATGTTTTAAGGCTAGCACTTTTGCATAGCAATTTGTATATATTAAGTTTCCACCAAAACTTATACCTACATTAATACTCTCATTTTTTATAACTTTATTCCAATACTTTATAAAAAAAATGGACTTTTTCCTACATGACAATAATTCTTTTTTAAAATTATCATATAAAAATAAACACAACTCTTTACTATCACTAGGTATATTATAATTCTCCCAACCATGAACCAAAGAACATATAAAAAGTAACTCATATATATAAGTATTATATAAATTTATACCCATATATTTTTCTGAATATATAGTTTCAATATCAATATTAACATTTTCAGATGAAACAACTATTTCTTTTTTCAAATCTGTATGATATTTGTCATAATCATATTTTATATCATAATTTTTAAAAAAATTATATATTGTAATAAAATTATTTTTTCGAAAATTAAAATCATCACTAAAGTATATCATATTATATCATCCTTTCATTTAATAATGATTCCACAATATAAAATGAAGCTTTACCATTTCCATATGGATTGGTTGCACCAACCATATTGTTCCATGCCTCCCTATTTTCAAGCAATATTGATGCTTGGTAGATAATTTGATTTTTCTCTGCTCCAACCAATTTAGCTACTCCGGCTTTTATACCTTCAGGCCGTTCTGTCACATCACGCATTACCAAAACTGGTTTTCCCAAAGCAGGAGCTTCTTCCTGAATACCTCCTGAATCAGTCAGGACAAAATAGGAAGCGCTAAGAAGTGCTATAAAGCGTTTATAAGGAAGGGGCGGACACAGGAGGATACGTGGATGTCCTCCAAGGATATCATTGACGGTTTCCGCTACCTGAGGATTCAGATGTACCGGATACACAAATAGTACATCCTCATAGCGATCAGCTAAAGCACGAACGGCATGGCAAATCTCAATGAATCCAAAACCAAGATTCTCCCTTCTGTGTCCCGTAACAAGAATGATCCGTTTGTCTTCTTCCTGCGCCTCAGATACCTTCTTAGGCAGCAAGTAACTTTGATTCTTAATCTTCTCTTGAATCCAATGCAGAGCATCTATAACCGTATTTCCCGTCACTAAAATCTTGTCAGGCTCTACACCATCGCGAATCAGATTGGCATAAGCAGTCTGTGTAGGGGTAAAATGCAGATCGGCAATCTTACTGACAATTTGCCTATTGACTTCTTCTGGAAAGGGGGCTCGTTTGTTAAAACTTCGTAATCCTGCCTCAATATGACCTATTTTTATATTTTGATAGAAGGCACATAAAGAACTAACCATTACTGTTGTCGTGTCTCCTTGTACCAATACCCAATCTGGCTTTTCTTTCATAAATACGCTATCTATTTTTTCAAAAAGCCGTGATGAAAGAG
>CAJUHN010000258.1 GCA_910585935.1 uncultured Lachnospiraceae bacterium
TACGTCTGGAACGGAGCGAAAGCGCGGCTTCGTTGGAATATTCCTTGCCGACGCGAACCTTTGTTCAAAACGTCCTCTTTACTTTTCCACATCTTGTACCATCTTATTTTGTTTATTTGTACTATAACCACACTGTTCATTGATACAAGCCAATTTATTTCCTTTTTCTAATAAAATTCCCCCACATTCTGGACATTTTTCTTTGGAAGGTTTTTGCCATGACATAAAATCACAATTTGGGTTATCCTCACATCCATAATACTTTCTGCCTTTTTTGGTCTTTTTTAAAACAATATCTCTGCCACACTTTGGACAAGCAACTCCTATTTTCTCCAAATAAGGTTTCGTATTTCGACACTCTGGAAATCCCGGACAAGCCAAAAACTTCCCATGGGGGCCATATTTCACCACCATATTCCTTCCACACATATCACAGAGTTCTTCTGTCACTTCATCTGCGATCTCAATTTTCTCTAACTCTTTCTCTGCATTTTCTACTGCTACCTCTAAATCTGGATAAAAGTTTCTGACAATAGTTTTCCAATCTACACTCCCCTCTTCCACTTTATCCAATAAAGATTCCATATTTGCAGTAAAACTCACATCTACAATCACTGGAAAAGCAGTCATCATAATCCGATTCACAGCCTCTCCTAATTCTGTGACGTAAAGATTTTTATTCTCTTTTACTACATATCGTCTGGCTAAAATTGTAGTTATAGTCGGAGCATATGTGCTGGGTCTGCCGATTCCTAGCTCCTCTAAAGCCTTTACTAATGCTGCTTCTGTATAATGTGCAGGAGGCTGTGTAAAATGCTGTTTACTCTCTAAATTCTCCAAACTCAATTCACTCTTTTTACTTAATCCATTTATCATCTTCCCCTCTTCTTTTTCTTCCTCCACACTATAAACAGACAAAAATCCATCAAATTTCACTTTTGATGCCGCTGCTGTGAACTGATATACCCCTGCCTTAATTTTCACAGATGTGGTTTCATATATCGCATTTGCCATTCGGCTTGCGACAAATCGCTTCCAAATCAGTTGATATAAACGAAATTGTTCTTTAGAAAGAGCTTCTTTTATCTTTGTTGGAGTTAATGTGATATCAGTAGGACGAATTGCCTCATGCGCGTCTTGAATTTTTTGACTATTCTTTTTATTCGTTTCTAATTTTGAAATATAATTCTCTCCATATGTTTCTTTAATATATTCTCTAGCTGTTTTATCCGCTTCTTCTGAAATACGAGTAGAATCAGTACGTAAATAAGTGATGATCCCAATCATCCCTTTTCCTTTTATATCAATTCCTTCATATAATTGCTGAGCCAAGCGCATAGTCTTTTGTGTGGAAAAATTTAAAAGTTTTGATGCTTCTTGCTGTAATGTACTTGTAGTAAAAGGAAGTGGTACTTTTTTACTACGTTCCCCTACTTTCACCTCTTCTATTAAAAATTCTTGTCCTTCTACTTCATGGTAAATTTTATCCGCCTGTTCTTTTGTTTTTATCTCTATTTTCCCATTTTCATCTCCATAAAATCTCGCTATTAATGGTTTTCTCTCCCCTTTTACCTTTAATATAGCATCTAATGTCCAATACTCTTCCGCTATAAATGCGTTAATCTCCTCTTCTCTATCACAAATCAGGCGAAGTGCTACTGACTGCACTCTTCCAGCACTCAATCCCCTCTTTACCTTTTCCCACAAAAGAGGACTTATACTATAGCCCACCATACGATCTAATACTCTTCTAGCCTGCTGCGCATTTACTAAATCCATATCTAATTGTCGTGGTTCTTTCAAAGAAGCCTTTACCGCATTTTTTGTAATTTCATTGAAGGTAATTCTGCTCGCTTTCTTTTCCTCTAATTTTAAAGCGTTAGAAAGATGCCATGAAATGGCTTCTCCTTCTCTATCTGGATCAGTCGCCAAATATACATGTTCTGCCTTTTTTGCTGCCTTTCTTAATTTCGCCAATAAATCCCCTTTTCCTCGTATTGTGATATATTTAGGCTCATAATCATGTTCTATATCAATTCCCATCTGACTTTTGGGCAAATCTCTCACATGTCCCTGGGAAGCTAATACTTCATAATTCGTGCCTAAAAATTTTTTTATCGTTTTTTCCTTTGCCGGTGATTCCACAATAACCAGATTTTTTGCCATTTTATTATCCCCTTTATTTACCTTAATAAAAAATCACACATTTACTTTTATATTAACTATCAAAAATTATATGTTCTCCTGACAGGCAATAATAATTTTTGATTGGTTCTTTCACCAACCCTTTTAATTGGAGCTGTAATAATACTTCTATAAGCTGAGGCAATTCCATTTTCGTTTCCTCTGCTAAAATTTGTATATTTTTAGGTTGCAAATCTAAATTACTATACAACAAATTTTCCTTTTCTGCAAGTAGTAACTTTTTTCTATGATTAAAATTTTTCTTTTTTAGTCCAATTTCTTCTAATAAAATTTCTATTTTTGTTAAAACATTCGCCCCCATTTTAATCAATTCATTACACCCATCACTTAACGAATCTGTAATTCTTCCTGGCACTGCATAGACCTCTTTCCCTTGCTCTAATGCCATATCCACAGTAATAAATGTTCCACTTTTTTTCTTAGCCTCTACCACAATAAGCACATCACAAAGACCGCTGATAATTCGATTTCTCATCGGGAAATGATAAGAAAGCGGTTCAGAACCTATAGGAAATTCACTAATAATCCCTCCCTTTACTTTTAAAAGTTCATAGAGTTTTCTATTTTCTTCTGGATAACAGACATCTACCCCACTTCCCAATATTCCATAAGATGTCCCTCCTCCTTCTAACGCACCCCATTGCCCTGCTCCATCAATTCCTCTCGCCATACCGCTCACCACCTGAACTTTATATTCTCCTAATAATTTCCCTAAATTTTTAGCTACCTCAAATCCATATCGGCTGCAATCTCTCGCTCCAATAATAGCAACAGATAACATTTCTTCTTTTGGCAGACCTCCCATATAGTACAATCCATAAGGCTTATCCACAATCTTTTTAAGCCTTTCTGGATATTCTTTCTCTTCATGCATTACAAAAGAAATTCCTTTTTGTTTCATCTCTTCATATTCCTTCTCCCAATCTTTATTCTTACTATTTTGAAAATATTCAACCATTTTTTCACTAATTCCCTTTATTTGCATAAAATCTTTTTTTGTTGCGAAATAAATCCCTTCTGGTGTTTGGAATTTCTGTAAAAGCACTTCTTTTGTTCTATTTCCAATCTTCTCCATACTGCAAAGCCAATACCAATACTTCTTCATCTTATTCCTCCATTCTATTTAATTCCAATACTTTCTGTCCAAACTTCGATAACAAATCGCTTCGCTCAACGCTGTAGTACTAATTTCTTCTTCCCCTGCCAGATCTGCAATCGTTCTAGCCACCTTTAAAATCCGATAATACCCCCTCGCAGATAACATAAGCTGTTCAAATACGGTCTTCATCAATTTTTTTCCTCTCTCATTTAACCTGCAATACTCTTTCACCTGATCCGAAGATAATTCACTATTAAATTTTAATCCTAACTTCTGATAACGCTCCCTTTGTATTTTTTGTGCTCGCTCTACCCTCTCTCTTATAACATCAGAACTTTCTCCTTCTCCTTTTTTTTCTATCTCTTCATACTGTAATTTAGGAGCTTCTATACAGATATCTATCCTATCTAATAATGGTCCACTCACTTTCCCCAAATATCTCTCCACCTCTTTATAACTACAACTACAGCGATTCCTATCTGGATAAAACCCACAATTACAAGGATTCATTGCAGCCACTAAAAGAAAATTTGTCGGAAATTCATAGCTCCCAGAAACCCTAGAAATCGTCACTTTTTTATCTTCTATTGGTTGTCTTAAAATTTCTATCGTATTCTTTTGAAATTCTGGCAATTCATCTAAAAACAAAATTCCATAATTAGAAAGACTGATTTCTCCCGGTTTCGGATTTTTTCCTCCTCCTGTTAATGCACAAGTTGAAATGGTATGATGTGGAGCACGAAATGGTCTTTGTAAAAGAAGCGGCTGTGTCTGCGAAAGCATCCCTGCCACACTATAAATTTTCGTCAATTCTATACTCTCTTCTAACGTGAGATCTGGCAAAATGCTGGGTAATCTTTTCGCTATCATTGTTTTTCCTGAACCCGGAGGTCCTATCATCAATAAATTATGCATTCCAGAAACTGCCACCTCTGCCGCGCGTTTTAAACTCTCTTGTCCATTTATCTCAGAAAAATCCTCTTTATTCTGTTTTTCTTTTTCTGTCAATTCCCTTATAGAAATTTTTATAGCTTCTTGTTTCATGCCTCTCTTTAACATCTCTATCGCCTCTTTTAAATTAGATACCCCATAAACCCTTACTCCATCTAAAAGTGCTGCCTCTTTTGCATTTTGAAATGGCACAATACAAGTTTTAATCCCCTCTTCTTTTCCCGCACAGACAACAGGTAATATGCCATTTACTCCATTCACACTTCCATCTAAACTTAATTCTCCTATGATTAAAATATCTTTCACATTTTCTCTTGGAATAACGCCGATATTGGCAAGAAGAGCAATCGCAATAGGAAGGTCAAAATTAGATCCTTCCTTTCGGATATCTGCTGGAGATAAATTCACTGTGATCCTTTGCGGTCTGATAAAATATCCTGAATTTCTGAGCGCTGTTCTCACCCTTTCCGATGCCTCTTTCACCTCTGATGCTAACATACCCACCATAATAAAACTAGGAAGCCCTTCATTCATATCCACCTCTACCTGTATTAAAAAACCTGAGATTCCTCCCACTGCACCACTTATTGTTTTACAATACATATTTTTCCTCCTTTTTTATTTCTATTTAAAATATAAATGGGATTTATTCTAAGAATGAGTCATAAATAAATTTAGGCTGAATCGCCATGAAATTTAGAAAAATTGCTCTTTTCAAGTACATTTTTATTTTACCTTAAATAATACTTTCTTGCAATAGATTTTTCTTGCAAAAATAAAGAATAGAGATATAATAATTACATTACTTTTTGACGGAGGTTCGCGGAGGAACGGATGTCTATTCCAACGAAGCCGCGCTCTCGCTCCGTTCCAGACGTAGTGGACACTAAATTCTCGGTGCGTCATCGCACCGCTCATTAAGTGCCAACGTCTTCCAAGGGGCTTCTTTTGGAATAGACATCCGTTCCTCCGCTAGTTTGTAGCATAGGCTAGTTTATAAAGCAAGATGCTTGTTGTTATTATGAATTATAAAATCATAATGTTACCTAATTTGTTGTGCTAGTTAAATTAAAAACTTTTTTTACTGATACACCATACAAAATTCAAAAAAATTTCTTATAAATTTGAAATTTTGTTTGAATTAGAACAATATGTTACTTAGATTTTATAAAAATAAAAAAATCTAATTTTTTCTTTTTTGTAAACAATATGATTTCTTCTAATATTCCTAGAATAGCTACCAAACTAGCAAAGGCAAGGAACTATTCCAAAAGAAGCCCCTTGGAAGACGTCGGCACTTAATGAGCAAACCCGCAAGGGTTCGCG
>CAJUHN010000259.1 GCA_910585935.1 uncultured Lachnospiraceae bacterium
TTCCAACGAAGCCGCGCTTTCGCTCCGTTCCAGACGTAACGGTACTAAATTCGCAAATCCCGCTTCTTGCGGGTTTGCTCATTAAGTGCCGACGTCTTCCAAGGGGCTTCTTATGGAATACTTCCTTGCCGCAGCGAACCTTTCAACCATTCTCCATAACTATAAACCTAAAACTTATTCCATGAAATCCCCACAAACTTATTTAAGGCTGACGCAAAAATTCCCTACGGAAAGTCACAGCACCAAATTTGAAATGCTAAACTCCATAACTATTTTGCGTCAGCCCTAATTTTTATTATATCAATCTATACTTCTTAAAGATACACGAAATAAAAAGCAACTACTCTATACGATTCACTATTTGCAACCGCAAGTACACTCAAAGCTAGAACACTTTGTTTCCTCACTGTGACTCGCACAACCTCCATCGATTCCTATATGCTCCGCATGACATTCACAATTATTGTTAAAACGACAGTGAGTTGCTTCACACTCTACCTGTAATGCTACATCAGGGGTTTCATATTGATTGCGGAAAGAATCCTCTTCTCTTTCATAAAAGCTAGCACAAAATGTAGCATCAGGTGTCTTTGCCTCAGAACCTTCTACTAAAATATTTCCTTTGCAGCATTTTTTATCTGCATTGTGGATACAACTTACTACATTACAATCTAAAACTGGCATATTGATTTCCTCCTTATGAAAAATATATTTAATCTTTCATAAGTGTAGTCTACACAATTTTAAAAAAACTATTCCTTTAATTTATATTTACTTAATTCTACTTGTAAATTTTGGGTATATTGGAATAACTGATCTGTACTTTCGGCGATTCCTCCTGCTACGGAAGATGTTTTCTGTATCATCTCTGATATCTGTTGTACTCCTTTTGTCATTTCATGAATAGAATCCGCCTGCTCAATGGAAGCCCTTGCAATTCCTTTCACTGATTCTACCGTATCTTCCACTTTTCCTACAATAGCATCTAAAGCATCTCCTGTTTCTTTCGCTAAATCTACTCCTTTTGCAGAAATCTGCAGAGAATCTTCAATTATTTTTGTCGCATGTTTTGCTGCTGCAGCTGATTGAGATGCCAATTCACCTACTTGCTTTGCTACCACACTAAAACCTTTTCCTGCCTCACCTGCATTAGACGCTTCAATAGAAGCATTTAAAGAAAGCATATGCGTTTTAGAAGCTATTTTTTGTATGGTATCTGCAATTTGTGCAATTTCACTAGAAGAAGCCATGATGCTGTCCATGGCATTCATTAAATCCTTCATTTTTTGATTTCCACTCAATACCATATCTCTTGTATCATTAGAAAAATCATCTGCTTTCTTAGCATTCACCTTATTATTCTCTACCTGTTCCTCTACCTCATTAAAATTAGAAAACAACTGCTCAATCACATTTGCCTGCTCTATAGCACTCTCTGACATATTCTGTGCTGAACTCGCAATTTCTCCTGCATTATCGGTCAATCCGACTACAGAAATCTTGGTATTATGAAATATTCCATTTAATTTTGAGATGATCTGTTGTAAAGAATTTTGAATAAGAGTAAATTCTCCTCGATAATCAATCTTTTTATTTAAAGAAATATCCAAATTTCCAGAACTGATTTCTTCTAATGTTCCTGTAATATCCACCACATAGCTCTCTAAAAGATATAACGACTCTTGTAAATCTTTAGACATCTCTCCCAACTCATCTTTAGAATCATAAACCTCTTTCATTTCCAATTTGCCAACTAATAAATCCGCTGCCACATTTTTTATATGAGAAATCCCTTCCAAAATTGAGCCACTAGCGTGTTTTGATACTACTAATACTCCTATAATCATCAAAATCACAATTACAACATTCATGATCATAATCATAATCATGAATACCTTTGTCTTTTCAATAGTATTTTCTGCTGATTTTAAAGAATTATTATAACAAATATCCACAATTTCTTGTGCCCCTTCAATCAATTCTTCATAAGTATTCATGATTTCATGTGCTTTTTCCATATCATCTTCTTCTAGAATCTGTTCTATTTCGGTTCTATACTCAAGCACTTGTTCAAATTCGCTCATAAAACCAGCCAAAACTTCTGCATTTTCTTTATCACATTCTTCTAATTGCTGGATTAATTCCTGAATCATATTCGTTGTTGTTTCTATCTCCTTTACAGTATTCATAAGCTGTGCTTCATCTGTAAAAGATATCACTTTATAAGCATATGTATTTAATTTTTGCATTTCTACATTTAAGTATGCAACAATTTGTGATGTTTTATAAGGTCCTGTATATAATTTCATAGAACGATTTTCCATAATAGAGAGAAAAACCATATTTGCAATTGTTATGATTAAAGTATATACAATTGCCACTCCAACTAACGCTCGCAATTTCTTTTTTACAGAATAATTCCTTATATTTTCTCCTACACTCATAAAAATCCCCTTCCGCCATTTTATTAATAAATATTGATAACAAATCCTAGATTTCTTATCACTCTATTTATTTTTATTGTAAAAAATAATACCAAAAAACAAAAGTGGAAAAAAGGAAACTTTTTCCAAAAGCATTTATTTCTATGATTTTTTTATAAACTGTTTCCTTTATCAGCACTTTCGCTCTTTTATTTTATTTCTATTCTGTTTCCTTTTCAACCATAATCTTTCTAATTTCTTTTGTTCTGATTTCTTCACAAATATCAGAAATAAATTTTTGTAAATCTTTTTGTCCTTCTTCCCCCAAATACCGACTTCTGACAGAAATAGTGCCTTCTTGTTCCTCTCTTTGCCCTACCATCAACAAATAAGGAACTCTCTCTAATCTAGCCTCTCTTATCTTATAACCTATCTTTTCACTTCTCTCATCTACTGTTACTAATATACCATTTTTTTGTAATTCTCCCTTTACCTTTTGTGCATAATCGTGATATTTCTCAGAGATTGGCAGCACTCTAACTTGCTCTGGACACAGCCAAGTAGGAAAATTTCCTTCATATTTTTCAATCAACCATGCTAATGTTCTTTCATAACAGCCCATAGAAGTACGATGAATAATATATGGACGTTTCTTTTCTCCGTTTTGATCGATATAAGTCATGTCAAAACGCTCTGCTAAAAACATATCGAGCTGAATCGTGATCATGGTATCTTCCTTACCATATACATTTTTCGCCTGAATATCTAGCTTAGGACCATAAAATGCAGCTTCTCCATCTGCCTCTGTGAATTTAATACCAATATGATTTAAAATATTTCTCATCATATCCTGCACCTGATTCCACATTTCCTCATTTCCCAAATATTTTTCCTGATTATTGCAATCCCATTTAGACAGACGATAAGTCACATCTTCCTCTAAACCTAATGTAGTCAAACAATACTTCGCTAGATCCACACACCCTTTAAATTCTTCTTCTATCTGTTCTGGTGTAACAATTAAATGCCCTTCAGAAATTGTGAATTGGCGAACACGAGTGAGACCATGCATCTCTCCAGAATCTTCATTTCGGAATAAAGTAGAAGTTTCTCCATAACGGCAAGGCAAATCTCGATAACTCTTCTGTTTTGCCTTATACACATAGTATTGAAAAGGACAAGTCATCGGACGCAGCGCAAATACTTCTGAATTTGTGTCCTCTTCATCTCCTAACACAAACATTCCTTCTTTATAATGTCCCCAATGATCAGAAATCACATATAAATCTTTTTTCGCCATCAATGGAGTTTTCGTTCTCATATAACCACGACGCTCTTCCTCATCTTCAATCCATCTCTGCAATGTCTGTATCATCTTTGTTCCCTTTGGCATCAATAGAGGAAGTCCCTGTCCAACAACATCTACTGTTGTAAATAATTCCATCTCCCTTCCTAACTTATTATGATCCCGTTTCTTAATATTCTCCAAATACTCTAAATACTCCTTCAATTCTTCTTTCTTTAAAAATGCTGTTCCATAAATACGTGTCAGCATTTTATTCTTTTCACTGCCTCTCCAATAAGCCCCAGAAGAAGAAATCAATTTAAATGCCTTAATCGGCTTTGTACTCATCAAATGAGGACCTGCACATAAATCCACAAAATCCCCTTGACGATAGAAAGAAATTTCTGCATCTTCCGGTAAATCTTTTATCAATTCTACTTTATAAGGTTCTTGTCTGTCTTCCATAAATTGAATCGCTTCTTTTCTAGGCAGAGTAAAGCGTTCTAATCTATTTCCCTCTTTTATAATCTTTTTCATTTCTGCTTCGATTTTATCTAAATCTTCTCTAGAAAAAGAACCACACTCAAAATCATAATAAAACCCTGTATCAATACTAGGACCTATCGCTAACTTCGCCTCTGGATAAAGATTTTTTACCGCCTGTGCTAATACATGTGATGTTGTATGACGATAAGCTGCTAATCCGTTTTCATCATTCCCAGTTAAAATATTGAGTCCACAATCCTTTTCCACTATTGTCCTCAAATCCACCACTTTTCCATCCACTTCTCCTGCACAAGCCACTCTGGCTAACCCTTCACTTATATCAGCCGCAATATCAATGACAGACATCGCTTTGTCATACTCTTTTTCAGATCCATCTTTTAATATTATTTTCATATCTTTTTCTCCTTTTCTTATCTTCAAAAAAAGTCCTCATGCCAAGAAATAAATTTCACTGGCACAAGGACGATATAATCGCGGTTCCACCCTGCTTGTTAAAACTAATTTTAACCTCTTTAAGAATGATAACGGTATTCACCGGACTGGATTAGAGTCACTCTGAGGTAGTTTTCAAATGGTTCTTATTAAGGCATTCCCAGCACCAGCCTCTCTCTGCAAATATTTCCCATTTTACTCTTCTCATCTTCGTGTTATATTATAGATATAGAAATTATAACACGTCTTTTCTGTTTGTCAATCACTCTATCACATTAATTTTAATTTAATTAATTTGCTCTCACTTTGTAAACTATCATAAGCGAACTGAATATTATTTTGATAATAAACAGGGGGCGCATCTGTTGAGTCAGTATTTAAAATATTATTTTTTATACATTCCTTAAAACTTTTCTCTTTTTCATAAGATAATATCTTTTGATTTCTTTCGTTTTGTTTATTATTTTCTTGGTAAGCAAGAATAGGTGTAATTCTTTGTATTTCTATCATCAGATGTTCCTCCCTTCATTTCTGACATATCTTTTTTCTATGTCATACTATTTTTTTATTTCAGTACTTTCTTACCATTTATATCGGAATATTTTTCTTATTACTTAATACTAAAATCAAATATAATATATTTATTTTAATTTTATTTTTTAATTTTCTGAATATTCTCTCTTTTTCACACTATTTCTTGATAGCTTTAAATGGTTTCTTCCAAAAAATACTGATGTTTTAGATAGGAAAATTTTGTTATTCTCTATTATGTACATTTTTTATCGTTTTATTCAAATAAAATGAAATATTTTGAGCCAAAGAGGGGCGCTCCGGCAAGGAAGTATTTAGGCGAATCCGCGCTTTCGCTCCGTTCCAGACGTAATGGTACTAAATTCGCAACCCTTATCAG
>CAJUHN010000260.1:0-3760 GCA_910585935.1 uncultured Lachnospiraceae bacterium
GACGTTGGTACTTAATGAGCGGTTTCGCAAGAAGCGAAACAGCGAATTTAGTACCACTACGTCTGGAACGGAGCGAGAGAGCGGCTTTGTTGGAACTACTTCCTCGCCACAGCGAACCTCTAGCGTTAAAGCTACCTGAACGGCAAGCAAATTTTTTGGATTTTGTTTGGTTTTTAATTGCAAAAAATATTTTCTTAGTTTAAAATTAGAGTGAAATAGGATATATTAGGCAGTGAGAGAAGATTTTTACAGCTAAAAAGAGTTTTTGAAAATTTATAAAAAAGGTATTTTTTCTTAAGAAAATATGAGGTTGCGAAGAAAGAGGACTTGTTATATAATGAAGGAGAATTCTGTAAGTGGAGGTTGACTATGGGAAATAATGATCTCTCGAATCTGGGGGAAGAGATTAAAAATATTGTACAAGATGCAGTAGGGAGTATGGATTTTCATAAGTTAAATAAGGATATCAGTGATACAATTAATTCTGCTATGAAAGAAGTAAAAAAGACAGTACAAGATGGAATGTCTGGCTATGTAGGTGGTCATGAGGCAGTGAGTCTGCAAAAACAGCAGGCACAAGGGATAAAACAAGAGGCACAAAAGCCTAATAAAAAAACGAGTACAGTGATTCGGGATAAAAATGGAAGATTCCGAAAGGTGAGTATGGATATGTCACAAAATGCAGTAGTAAGAAGAATACAGGAAAATACACAAAAAGATCTCCCTGCAAAAAGTAGTCAATTTAAAAAACCATTAGTGGCGAGCAGACCGGCTGGAAAAGTGACAAGAGTGGTATTTGGTGTTTTAGGGGGAATAGGCACATTTAGTTTTGGAATCGCTTATTTAGGCATTATAGGATCTGTAATAACATCATATATGTCTGATGATGCGTTTATGGCACTGTTAATCTTATTTCCTTTTTTATTTATCAGTGTATGGATGTTGATGAAATCACGAGAGATTTCAAAAAGGCTGAATCGTTATTATCAGTATGTGAGCTGTCTGCATGGTCGAACTTATTGTACATTGAAGGAATTAGCTTCTCAGATCGGAAAATCGGAGAGGTTTGTAGTAAAAGATGTCAGAAAAATGATAGAGCTTCGTATGTTTCCATATGGACGTATCGATCCTCAAGAAAAATACTTAATTTTAAATCATGAAACATATGTGCAGTATATGGAAGCACAAAGAATGATGGAACAGAAGAGAATAGAAGAGAGAAATAGAATAGAAGAAAATAGAAGGGAACAAAATAGAAGGCAAGTGATACAAGAGCCAGAAGAATATGAAGAAGACCCATTGTTACAGCAAGTGAAAGAGGCATTGATTAAAAAAGAAGAGTATATTAAACAGATAAGAACAGCGAATGACGAAATACAGGGAGTGGAAATTTCTGAAAAGCTGAATGTGTTAGAAGCAGTTATCAGCAAAATATTTGAGCATTTAGAGGAACACCCTGAGAAACTTCCTGAGATGCGCAAGTTTATGGATTATTATTTGCCGACTACAGCTAAGTTGGTGAATGTCTATTGTGAATTTGAAAAGCAACCTGTACAGGGGAACAAAATCATTGCGGCAAAAAAAGAGATAGAACATACATTAGATACCATCAATCAAGCCTTTATAAAATTATTTGACAATTTATTCGCAGATGTGGTGATGGATGTTTCCACAGATATTTCTGTTTTAGAAACGATGTTAAAACAAGAAGGATTGACAAAATCGGATTTTGAATAAAAAAATGAGTTATGGAGGAATAAAAAAATGAGCGATGAGTTAAAAGATTTAGACAAAATGGATGGTATGGGAGTAACCCCTACTTTAACTTTTGAGCCGTTTAAAGAGGAAGAAAAGAAAAGTCCAGTCATGGATTTAAAAAAGCAAAAGGAAGAAGTACCAGCATTAGATGAAAGCGCTCTTAGCCCAGAAGAACGGAGAATGGTCAATGATTTTGCACAACAGATTGATTTAGGAAATTCCAGCATGATTTTACAATATGGGGCAGGCGCTCAAAAAAAGATGGCGGATTTTTCAGAAGCCGCTTTAAATAATGTGAAGACAAAGGATTTGGGGGAAATAGGGGATATACTTTCTAGTGTAGTGGTAGAATTAAAGAGCTTTGACCAAGAGGAAGATGATAAGAGTTTCATGGGATTTTTCAAAAAGAGCGCGAACCGTATGACTGCGATGAAAACGAAATATGCCAAAGCGGAATCGAATATTAATCAGATCTGTCAAGTACTAGAGGGGCATCAAATACAGCTTTTAAAAGATGTGGCGATGTTAGATAAAATGTATGAGTTGAATAAGACTTATTTTAAAGAATTGTCTATGTATATTTTAGCGGGAAAGAAAAAATTAGAGAAAACTAGAAGAGAAGAATTGCCTGCTCTTATTTCGCGTTCTCAAAAAAGCAATCTTCCAGAAGATGCACAAGCGGTAAATGATTTATCTAGCTTATGTAACCGTTTTGAAAAAAAATTACATGATTTAGAGCTGACTAGAATGATTTCTGTACAGATGGCACCGCAGATTCGATTGGTGCAGGGAAATGACACATTGATGGCAGAAAAGATACAGTCTACTTTGGTGAACACAATACCTCTTTGGAAGAGTCAGATGGCTTTAGCTCTCGGAGTAGCACATTCCACACAAGCGGCGAAAGCACAGAGAGAAGTCACAAATATGACAAATGAGTTGTTGAAGAAAAATGCTGCTACATTAAAAATGGCTACAATTGATACAGCAAAAGAATCCGAACGCGGTGTTGTGGATATTGAAACATTAAAATATACCAACGAATCTTTGATCTCCACTTTAGATGAAGTATTAAAAATTCAGCAGGAAGGCAGAGAGAAGAGAAGAGAAGCGGAGAAAGAATTAAACCGCATTGAGAATGAGTTAAAGAATAAATTATTGACGATTAGAAATTAGTAGTAAGGATAAAAAAATTCATATAAAATCCATAATATGCTTCTTTTATGAATGAATCATAATTTATCAGCCATATATAAAGTATTTGGCGACTGATGCAAGATGGACATACTCTGCTTGCGGTAAATATTTGTTTCATAAGGGAAGCATTTTTTCTGATAGAAAGGGATATTTAAAAAAGTGTTGTTTATAAATATCATCCTGTTATAGAAAAGCAGAATTTGTTAATTAGCAGAGATACAAAGGAGATATTATGACATTGAGCGAAGGAAAAGTAGGAGAAATATACACTGTTTTAGAAGTACAAATGGAACAGAAGAATATTGTACGCCGTTTAGAAGCGTTAGGAATTTTAGAGATGACAAAAATTCAAGTGCTCAATACAAAAAGAGGTGGAGCTTTTATAATTAAAGTGCGGGGAACAAGATTAGCAGTTGGTAAAAGTATCGCACAGGGAATAATTATAAAGGAGGAATAAGATGGGCACAGAATCAGAAATTACGGTAGGATTTATTGGAAATCCTAATTGTGGAAAAACGACACTATTTAATGTCTTTACTGGGGCGAATTTAAAAGTTGCGAATTGGCCGGGTGTTACAGTAGAGAGAGTAGAAGGAGAAACGAGTTATAAAGGAAGACAGATTAAATTAATCGATTTGCCCGGAATCTATAGTTTGACTTCTTATTCTATTGAGGAAAAAGTTTCTAGAAAATGTATTATGGAAGAGCATATTGATGTGATCGTTAATGTGGTAGATGCGTCTTCTTTAGAAAGAAATCTCTATCTGACGCTGCAGCTATTAGAAATGGGAAAACCCGTTATTTT
>CAJUHN010000260.1:3770-5538 GCA_910585935.1 uncultured Lachnospiraceae bacterium
GCATTAAATATGATGGATATAGTAGAAGAGCGAGGAATGGAAATAGACTTACACAGACTGCCGGAATTATTAGGAGGAATACCAGTAGTTCCAGTATCAGCGAGAAAAAAAACAGGATTAGATGTATTATTACATGCAGTGCTTCATCATTATGAAGAAGGTTCAAAAGGAAGCGTAGTACATTATCAAAAAGAGATAGAAGATTTAATCGCACAAACAGAAAAGAAGTTAGAAACACATTATGGAAAATTAGTTCATAAAAGATGGTATGCGATTAAATTATTAGAACGAGATGAGGAGGTCTTAACATATTACCCTTTGGGAGCTTTATCAAAGGAGATGAATTATGAAAAACAGATTATTAATCAAAAATATGATTATATAGAAGAAATCATAGAAGAAACTTTGGTAAATAAAGATGCAAAAGCACAGGCGACCGATAAAATAGACCATTATTTAACACATCCAATCTTAGGAGTTCCTATATTTTTAGGAATTATGGCGATGGTATTTTTTCTCACTTTTACAATAGGAGATTTTTTAAAAGGCTATTTTGAAGTAGGATTAGAGATATTTTCTAAAGGCGCATTGAATATATTAGGAAAATTTGGAATAGCTGAGTGGCTGATTTCATTAATTGTGGACGGCATTATTGCAGGAGTGGGCGGAATCTTGACATTTTTGCCTAATATTTTTATTTTATTTTTAGCTTTAGCTTTTTTAGAAGACAGCGGCTATATGGCAAGAGTTGCTTATATTATGGATCGGATTATGAGCAAGTTAGGACTTTCTGGAAAAGCATTTTTACCTATGGTATTAGGATTTGGCTGTACTGTGCCAGCGGTTATGGCGACAAGAGCATTAGAAAAAGAAAAGGACAGAAAGAAAACTATTTTAGTGACTCCGTTTATGTCTTGTTCCGCCAGACTCCCTATTTATGTTTTATTTGCTGATATGTTTTTTGAAAAATATGCCATAGTGGTGGCGTATTCTCTCTATTTAATAGGAGTTTTAATAGCCATTTTAATAGCTATGATAGTGAATAAGTTAGAAAAACAAAAAGAACCACAAAATACACTTTTAATTGAACTTCCAGAGTATAAATCTCCAAATGCAAGAACGATTGCGATTTATGTCTGGGAAAAAGTAAAGGATTATTTAACAAAAGCAGGAACTACTATATTTATCGCTTCCATAGTTTTATGGTTTTTATTAAATTATAATATACATGGTATGACAGAAGATGTGGCAATGAGCTTTGGAGCTGGAATAGGGAGAGTTTTAGAACCTATTTTAAGACCAGCAGGACTCGGAATGTGGCAGATCGGAGTGGCGCTGATTTCGGGAATATCTGCAAAAGAAGTAGTTGTTTCTAGTTTTTCTGTATTATTTGGAGTGGGAAATATTAATTCAGCAGCAGGTATGACAGAACTCACACAGGCATTAGCAGGGTATGGGTTTGGTGCTCTTAACGCTTATGCGCTGATGATATTTTGTCTATTATATACACCATGTGTTGCGACAATCGCTACGATAAAAAAAGAAACAAATTCTTGGAAATGGACAATCGGAATGATAGGATTTCAATTAATATTTGCTTGGGCAGTTGCTACATTAGTATATCAGATTGGAAGGGTGATTTTTTAAAATATAGAGAGAAATATTTGGGAGAGAGGGGAACGAAAGGGTCGAAAGGGTCGCTTAAGGGAAGCATCTATTCCAACGAAGCCGCGCTCTCGCTCCGTTCCAGACGTAGTGGTACTAAATT
>CAJUHN010000261.1 GCA_910585935.1 uncultured Lachnospiraceae bacterium
CTAAGTGCCGACGTCTTCCAAGGGGCTTCTTTTGGAATACTTCCTTGCCTCCGCTCGTTTGTTGGCGTTTCAAATCTGTGAAAAGTGAATGTTAAGATAATAAGTTTTTTATAATTTTTGGTACAGACATATCTAGAGATACTAATATGTGTGCCAGTGACCATTATGGAATTATAGTGGAATTACAATTTAAAAAATAATATTTTACCAAGCTATTTTATTAGATAATACTAGATTTTTGACCATAAAATACAAGATAATATGGGTTTAAATGATTGAAATTTACTTATGATTGCAAATTAAAATATTTGTTGTATAATAAATCATATAGTTAGAAAATTTTTCTCACTTTGTCACATAAAAAATATATTAGATGATTGCAAAAGTCAAAAGGGGGCACTACGGCAAGGAAGTATTCTGGCGAAACCGCGCTTTCGCTCCGTTCAGACGTAACACATTAAATTTTCTGAGCCCAATGGGTTATGGGTTCACCGACGTCTTCCAAGGGGCTTCTTTTGGAATACTTCCTTGCCTCCGCTGGTTCGTTAGTCGTTCTGCTTTTTGAAAAGCGAATGTTGCGATAAACTATGAAAATCTAAATGAAGAGATATACAGAAAGAATTTTCGGAAAGATTAGTATTGATATGATATTTGGAGTTTTGTAATTACCTAAAAAAGTATATCAAGGAAAGGAGGAATGATTATGGCACTATCACAAAAAAAATCTTATACGATTGTTGATTACTATAACTTACCAGAAAATGTAAGAGCTGAAATTATAGATGGACAAATCTATTATCAGGCTGCTCCTAGCCGTATTCATCAAGAAATATTAGGAGAATTATATACAATAATTCACAATTATATAAAGTCTAAAAAAGGCTCTTGTAAAGTCTATCCTGCTCCTTTTGCTGTAGAGTTAGGAGAAAGTGACAGATTAACAATTGTTGAGCCAGATATCAGCATTATTTGTAATCCAGATAAACTCACGGATAGAGGCTGTATAGGTGCACCTGACTGGATTATTGAAATTGTTTCTCCTAGCAATTCCAGTCACGATTATGTAAAAAAATTAAATCTCTATGCAAATACTGGTGTAAGAGAATATTGGATTGTTAATCCAATGAAAAAAAATATTTATGTTTATTATTTTGAAGAAAATCAGTTTGAAACTATGGTATATACCTTTCAGAATAAAGTTAAAGTCAATATCTATGAAGATTTTTATATTGATTTTTCTGATTTTGTCTAATTCACTTTATTTTTTTATATTTTATTTTCATGATAAGAAACTGGCATATTTATAAGACAGTTTCTTATTATGAATTAAAAACTACTTTATTTTAAAGTTTATTGTGTTTTCGGAGCATCTTGATATGTTCTTGAAATTCTCTGTATAAATGCTGTTTGAAAGAAAATATGATGATATGTTTTTATACCTGCAATATCATAATAATTGGAACTCCTATTGCGATAACAGGAACTCCCAGACTTTCTCTGGTCAATCCACTTCTATGATTGCCCACTCCTGACCCTGGATGGATTCCTGTATTCGCTATCTGGATAGTCGTATTTAATCTTTTTGTACTTCTAGCTGCTAACGCATCAATCGCAATAATAGCCGTCGGATTTGTTTCTTTTACAATTCCTTTCACAATTTCCGCTGTTTCCATTCCCGTCTGTGCCATGACACCGGGAACTATTCCGCTAACCCCATATCCTTTATAATTATATTCCTTATAATCCCCTTTTAAATGTCTAGTGATACAAAGATTTCCCACTACTTCTGGACCTAGCGCATCTGGCGTGACTTCTCGATTGCCCAGTCCCACTATTAAAACAGATTTTCTTTCTGACTCTGATAATAAAGATAAAATATGCTCTGCTAATTCTTCAGAAATCTCCCGATGATATTCTTCATCTTCTTTTCCCATATCATACGCCTCTAACGTCAGATAAGTGCCAACAGGTTTATTTAAAACCTTTGCTGCTGTTTCTTCTGCAATAACCACTTTTGTAATTTTAATATTGGTTTCTTTTTTAAATTCCTCTTCTACTGATAGTCCATCTATCGCTGACGATTTCCCCTTATATCCTTCTTTCGCTTCTAGGGCGAGGTCTGTACGCACTTTAAAACACCCTTTTTTCATCATTTCCTCCATAATATATTCCTTTCTGCTCTGTCGCAATATAAGTTTATGACATTTTCATATCATTTCTGAATTTTTTTCTCTTAAAAAGTGAAACTATGATTTATTGATATGTTTTCCATTAAAAAAATTTTTATGACTTCCTTTCAAAATTCGTTTTATATACTTTTTCTTTCTTCTTATACATTTTCATCAAAGATTTTTTAAGCCCACTCAACAAGTAGCAAAACGAGTTAATTTATATATCATAAAATTTATAGAAAAGAATATTATTCTCTAATATTTAGGAAAAATAATAAAAAAATTCTTTCCGATGCAAAAATATAATAATAAATTATAATGAAAATTTAATAATAAATTTTCAAATATTAATATTGATTTTTTCTTATATTCTACATATAATAAAAATATCAGAAAGTAAGGTAGGTGTTTATTATGGCAATTACAACAAATCTTTTACAAAGGCTAGTCCCAATTTCACAATTTAATAAAGGTCAGGCAGCGAAGATATTTGATAGACTTCATTCTGAGAAGGAATTAATTGTTTTAAAAAATAATCAGCCTTCAGCCATTATTCTATCACCAGAAGAATACTCAAGATTAACAGAAATAGAAGAAGATTATTTTCTTTTATTAGAAGCAAATAAACGTATAGAAGATAATACTACAAAAGCGTCTTTATCTTTTGAAACTGTTATGATGGATCTGGGTATCAGTGAAGAGGAGATTTCAAATATGGAGGATGCAGATATCGAATGACATGGAAGATAGAATTTTTAGAAGAAGCAGAAAAAGATATGAAGACACTCGATCACTCAGCACAGATCCAAGTGTTAAAAGGTATCAAAAAGGTTAGTCAAAATCCTCTTCCAACAGAAGAAGGTGGGTATGGAAAATCTCTTGGGAATAAAAGTGGTACAAACCTTACAAATCTTATGAAAATAAAATTTAAAAATTTGGGAATAAGAGTTGTGTATAAAGTAGAATATATTGATGGAGTTATGAAAATCATAGTTATATCTGCTCGTACTGATGAACAGGTATATAAAGAAGCAGCAAAAAGACGAAACAAATATGATTTATGAATAAGTTTCTTTCCCAATCAAAAATAAAAGTTAAAGCTGCGAAATTCACTCTTTCACAGATTAGAACAGCCAACAAACGAGCGGAGGCAAAGAAGTAATTCCAAAAGAAGCCCCTTGGAAGACGTTGGTACTTAATAAGCAGTCCTGTTAGGGGCTGCGAATTTAGTACCATTACGTCTGGAACGGAGCGAAAGCGCGGCTTCGTTGGAATACTTCTTTGCCGACAGCGACTCTCTCTTCCAAATGTTTCCCTAACCTCTTTCTTTTATTCTTTAATTTTATTAACACTTCCAAATCCTAACAAAAAAATAGAAAAATTATAATTTTTCTATTGACAAATAGTTTATCTTTCGATAAAATACAAGAGTATGTGTAACATTAGGACGTCCGTGTCCGGCTCTAATGCGAAGCATGAACAATTATAAATTAAAAATCATTGGAGGTGTACGGATTGGCTAATATTAAATCTGCTAAGAAGAGAATTTCAGTTATTGAAAAGAAAACTGCTAGAAATAAAGCAATTAAATCTAAAGTGAAAACTTACGTGAAAAAAGTAGAAGCTTGCATTACTGCTGGTGACAAAGCTGCTGCACAAGAAGCATTAAAAACTGCTACTTCTGAAATCAGTAAGGCTGCTTCTAAAGGTATTTATCATAAAAATACAGCTTCTAGAAAGATTTCCCGTCTGGCTTGTGCCGTAAATAAAATCGCTTAGTTCAAACATAGAAAAGACCATGAATATAACCCAATTCACGGTCTTTATTTTTTTATTTATCTATTATTTATGCCCTGCTATATCGCAAAATTAAAAGTTCTACACTCAACTGGTCGTCCATATTTCCTGTTTTTACTGCTTCTTCAAACTCCACACACTCTCTCAATGCCTGTTCTAAAAGTTCTGCCTTGAATTTTCTAGCCTGTGCTGCATATTTCCCCACTAAAAAACTCTGTAGACCTGTTTGTTTTGCAATATTTGTTGTATCACATCCTGCTTTTTGCAATTCTCTCACCTGCATCATTAAGTTAAATTGTCTTGCTATTAAAAATAAAATACGCATTGGCGGCTCTTTTAATGTTAATAAATCTTGATATAATTCTAATGCTTTTTTCTGGTTTTTTTCACTCACTGCTGCTATCATATCAAATATTTTTCCTGTGACCTGGGCGCTACATATATCTTCAATGTCCTGTGTAGTGATAACTTCTTTTTCATAAGTATAGGAAACCAATTTTTCTAATTCTCTGAGGATATTCTCCATATCATCTCCTGTTTTTGTGAGAAACAGTCTCATATTAGCTTCTGTTATCTTCTTTCCTTCTTTCTTTAATATTTTTAAGATCCATGGAATCAATTTTTCTGTATTCTGACGTGCCATTTCACAAATATATCCATGCTCTTTTACATATTTATAAATTTTTCCTCTTCTATCAATTTCATCTTCTACAAATACAAAAACCGAGGTTTCTGGAATATCTTTTATATATGCAGCCATATCCTCATTTGCATTTTTAAAAAACCCACTGTTTTCTAAAACTATCAGCCGATGTTCTGCAAAAAATGGCAATGTTTCTGCTATATCAATCACTGTCTTAACAGATATATTTTTTCCCTCAAAATAATTATAGTTCATCGAATCATCTCTGCCCACAATCGCTTCTTTTAGTCTATCTTTATATACTTTTTTTAAATATGTTTCCTCTCCATAGAGCAGATAGATGGAGCGATAAGAATTATTTTTGATATCTTTTATAATATTTTGCATAACTTCTCACTTTCCTAACCATATTTTTTCTGAACCGCTACGATAAATATATACAAATTTATAAAAATCTTATATATCTATACTGTGATATTCCTCACGAAATACCTTCCTGTTTCACCATGTCCGATTTCGTCCGTTCTACTTTCGTTTGATAAACACTCCACAGGCTTTATTTCCCCAGTAGCGTTAGGTACTTATTCGTTTTTTCTTTTATATGTAACTATGCAGATTCATAATTTGCTAAATTCACACTTGCGTTCAAATCTCTGTCTATTACAAGTCCACATTCCTTACATCGGTAGATACGGTCGCATAGTTTCAAATCTTCCTTGATACTTCCACAACACGAACACGTTTTTGAACTCGGATAGAAGGTTGGAACTTCCACAAACTCTATTCCATACTTTTGACATTTGTAACAGATTTGGCGTTTGAACTCATAAAATTTCTGTTTCTGGATTGCTTTTGCAAGATGCTTGTTTTTCATCATACCTTTGACATTTAATGTTTCCATTACGATACGAGATGG
>CAJUHN010000262.1 GCA_910585935.1 uncultured Lachnospiraceae bacterium
ATTTAGTGTCCGTTACGTCTGGAACGGAGCGAAAGCGCGGCTTCGTTGGAATAGTACCCACTCTTAAGCGGAACTTTTTTCTAATGAATGGATAACTAGAAAATAATTTGGAAAAAGTATTTGTAAATGTAAGAGGAATCTATTATAATAAAGAAATATAAATAAATTAAAATATATTTTTTTCAAATATATCTTTTAAGATAGAGTAAGAAATTTTGTCTAAATTAAGAAACTAAGCAATTAATAATAAAAGTATAAAGGGGTTTAATTTTCTCTATGGGGATAGATAAGACTTTTTCATTTCTGTCTTTGCATACGAGGTAAAAATATATTATAATGTATTTATAGATAAGAACAAGTTTTTAAAGTGACTGACCAGTCAAAAAGCAGTATTTCGTTCTTTGAAAATGGAATAAATATGGTTGTGTCTGAGAAATGACAAGCACGTAAAATATTCCTCATACAATAGAACTGAGATATGTGGTAACAAAATATCTGTACAGGGAACTATATGTTCTGCCCTGTGGTGGGTGATGGCACATCTATATCTCTCAATGTGAACTATCAGAAATGAACAGTTCAGCTATGATGTAGTGGCAACTAGAGAGAATCCCCTATCTTTAAGCATGGGGAGTGTCAATATAGCATTATAAGGTAAAAGGAGAAAGCCTATGAAAAATTGGAAAAGCAGCATTAAAACAAAGTTAATTATGATAATTATATGTGTAATTTTCATAATTACAACAGTGACATTAGGAGTGTCTTCTTTTCTCAATTATCAAACGACAATTGACACATTGAAAGATACTATGAAGGAAACAGTAAAAATTGCTTCTGGCAGGGTACAAGCGGAAATAGATGGAGATAAAAGGCTTATTTATATGCTCTCAAAAAATCCCATTATTTGTGATACTTCAAAATCAATAGAAGAACGGTTTGCAGAATTAAAAAATGAAGCAGAAATTCAGGGATTTAAGCAATATGGTATGACGGATAAAGATGGTTTTACCAGTGAAAATGGAAAGGATCTTTCTAATACAGATTATTTTCAATATTGTAAAACAAAAGGGTATACTTATGTTTCTGATCCTATCATTACAGGAGAGGATAGTGCAATTATTATATTAGCAGCTCCTATTATGGTAAATAATATATTTGAAGGGATAGTTTTTTTCTGTGAAGATGCATCAACTTTAAGTTCGGTAGTAACAAATATTAGCGTGGGGGAAGAAGGAATAACATGTATTTTGAATAAAAATGGAGAAATGATTGCACATCCAAATTATCAATATGTTTTAAATAAATATAATCTTCAAGGAGAAGCAAAAAGCGATAAAACATTAAATGAATTATCAAAAATAGAAGCAGATATGGTAGCTGGAAATGAAGGTGTGAAAAGATATACTTTTGAAGGAAAGAAAAAATATATGGCATATGCCCCTATTCCGAATAGCGATGGATGGAGTATAGGAATTTCTGTTGTACAGTCTGAATTTACTGGAAATATGGTGAAGGCTATTTTACTTAATATTTTAATTTCTATTGTAATATCTACTATTATTATTGTGATCACGATTCGTATATTTTCAAAAATTGCAGAGGCGATAAAAAAATGTACTGACCGAATTGTGCTCTTTTCTCAAGGCGATTTACATACCAGTGTTCCAGAGTTAAATACACAAGATGAAACTGCGATATTACGAGATGCTATGATTGCTATGATTGAGAATTTGAATATGAATGTGAGTGATATTTCTTATCATTTACAACAACTGGCAGAAGGTAATATAAATATTAAAATGACACAGAATTATATCGGAGATTTTAAAAAATTAGAAGATTCTATGAAAAAAATTATTGATTCTTTGTCAAACAGTATGAAAAAGATTGGAGAGAATGCAGAGCATGTAGCAGATAGTTCAAAACAGGTTTCTGATGGAGCACAGAATCTGTTACAGGGAGCAGTGGAACAGTCTGCAGCAGTGGAAGAATTAGTAGCAACAGTCAGTGATGTAAATGAACAAATTGAAAATAATACAAATTATGCGCAACAGGCGAATATGAAAACAACAGAAGTTGGAAAAGATATTGAATCGAGCAATGAGCAAATGAAGCTTATGGTACAGGCTATGAATGATATCAGTCATAGTTCAGATGAAATCAAGAAGATTATTGATACAATTGAAGATATCGCATCTCAGACAAACCTTCTTTCTTTGAATGCTTCTATAGAGGCAGCGAGGGCAGGAGAGGCCGGAAAAGGATTTGCTGTTGTGGCTAGTCAGGTTGGAAATTTAGCAGGAGAAAGTGCGAAAGCTTCACAAAATTCTAAAGATTTGATAGAGAAATCTTTAGAAGCTGTGGAAAGAGGAATGAGAGTTGCAAATGAAACAGCACAGATGCTTCAAAAGTCGGTAAATGAGGCTAAAGTGGCATCAGATATTGTAGAAAATATATATGAAGCTTCTGAAAAACAAAAAGAATCTATGGAACAGATTTCTACCGCAATAGGTCAAATAGCGGATATTGTACAACAAAATTCTAATATGGCAGAAACGAGCGCATCTTCAAGTGAAGAATTATCACAACTGGCGCAGGATTTGAAGGATTTAGTAGGAAGATTTAAATTGTAGGATTAAAAAATATCATTTTAATGAGTCATAAATAGAGCACTTGTTTATTTTTCAATTTAATGTTATTATGATAGAATACTTTGCCATAATGTGAGGGATGCTGTTTAGAAACTGTGATGATAAAAGGAGTTGCAGAATGAAAAAAAAGATTAAATTAAAAGGTCCATTAAGAATATATTTACAATGGCCTATCTGGATGACGGTATTATTACTCGCTATGACAATATGGATTTTTACCATCAATATAAAATGCGGAATTATTGTTAGTGTTTTTTTAGCATTTTATTTTGGAATATCTTTAACTTTATACTTAAAAAACCGTCAAAATGTGATGAATGAATTAATCTCTTTTGCTACTGAATATGCACAAGTACAAAGACAATTACTTTATGAATTAGAAGTACCCTATGCACTTTTGGATGACCAAGGGAAGATATTGTGGGTGAATGAAAGGTTTCGTCATATTCTCAATAAAGAAAAGCTACAGCGAAAGATGGTAAATCATTTTTTTCCTGATGTGAAAAGGTCATGGTTTCAGGCAGAAGAGGAAGATTTAGAGCTGGAAACAACTTATGAAGAGAAAGATTATAGAATAGTGCTACACAAGACTACATTAGAAGAAATTGTAGATGAACATCCTCTGGTGGAATATCCAGAGGGTGGAGTTTATCTAACCTCTATGTATTTATTTGATGAAACACAGATTAAATATTATATGAAGGAAAATCAAGATCAGAAATTGATTTCTGGGTTGATCTATATAGATAATTATGATGAGGCATTAGAGAGTGTAGAAAATGTCAGAAGGTCGCTTTTAGTAGCATTGATTGATAGAAAAATTAATAAATATATCAGTGATGTAGATGGAATTGTCCGGAAACTGGAAAAAGATAAATATTTTATTGTATTTCAATATCGATATTTAAAGAATATGCAAGAGAATCGTTTTTCTTTATTAGATGAAGTGAAAAATGTGAGTATTGGGAATGAGATGGCGGTAACACTCAGCGTTGGTTTGGGAGTGAATGGAGAAAATTATACAGAAGCTTGTGAATATGCTAGAATTGCGATGGATCTCGCATTAGGTCGTGGGGGAGATCAGGCGGTAATCAAAGATGGGGAAAATATTTATTATTATGGTGGGAAGTCAAAACAAGTAGAGAAAAATACTCGAGTAAAGGCTAGAGTAAAAGCACATGCATTAAGAGAGATTTTAGAAAATAATGATAAAGTGATTATTATGGGGCATAAAATCGGAGATGTGGATTCTTTTGGATCAGGAATAGGAATTTATCGTGCTGCAAAAAGCATGGCGAAGAGATGTTATATTGTAGTAAACGAAATCACTTCCTCTGTTAGACCCCTTTTAGATGGCTTTAATCCCGGCAATGGATATGAAGAAGATTTATTTTTAAATAGCAGTAAAGCGATTGAAAAAGTAGATGATAATACAGTAGTTATTGTAGTAGATGTTAATCGTCCAAGTTATACAGAGTGTGAAGAATTATTACAGATAGCAAAAAATATTGTGGTGATTGATCATCATAGACAGAGCAGCGAAGTCATAGATAATGCGGTGTTGTCTTATGTTGAACCTTATGCCTCCTCAGCTAGTGAAATGGTAGCAGAGATTTTGCAGTATATTGGTGATAATATTAAAATTAAACAATTAGAAGCAGATGCTCTTTATGCAGGAATTGTGATTGATACTAATAATTTTGTGAATAAAACAGGTGTGAGAACTTTTGAAGCAGCAGCATTTTTGCGCAGAAATGGAGCAGATATTATTCGGGTGCGAAAAATGTTTCGAGATAATATGGAAGATTATCGGGCGAAAGCGGAAACGATTCATAATATGGAGTTATTTGAAGAAATATTCGCTATTTCTGTCAGTCCGACAGATGGAATTGAAAGTCCTACTATTGTAGCAGCACAAGCAGCGAATGATTTATTGAATATTAGTGGAATTAAGGCTTCTTTTGTTTTAACAGAGTATAATAGTAAAGTTTATATTAGTGCTCGTTCTATTGATGAAATAAATGTACAATTAATTATGGAACAGATGGGCGGTGGCGGACATTTGAGTACAGCAGGCGCTCAGCTAAAGAATTGTTCTCTGGATAATGCAAAGGAACAATTAAAATCTACAATAAAGAGAATGAGAGCAGAAGGGGATATTTAAGTGAGAAATATGAAATAGTGTGAGAATGGAGGATAGAGATGAAGGTTATTTTATTAGAAGATGTGAAATCTTTAGGGAAAAAAGGAGAAATTATTGATATAAATGATGGATATGCTAGAAATTATGTGCTGCCTAAAAAATTAGGGATAGAGGCGAATCAGAAAAATCTTAATGATTTGAAGCTTAAACAGGCGAATGAGGCGAAGAAACAGAAGGAATTGTTAGAGCAGGCGAAGGAATTAGCTCTGAAGGTAGAAGAGAAGCCAGTTGTAGTTTCTATTAAGGCAGGCGAAGGGGGAAGAACATTTGGTTCTGTGTCCACAAAAGAAATTTCGCAGGCGGTTTCTAAACAATTAGGGTTTGAGTTAGATAAAAAGAAGATGCAGTTAGAAGAACCTATTAGAGCTTTAGGTATGTATATTGTTCCGGTGAAATTGCATAAAGATGTGACGGCGAAATTATCTGTGAAAGTAGAAGAAGCAAAATAAAAAGGGTTGTCATGTTAAAAGAAGAGTTATAATCGAGGAGTAATCTTATAGGTGTAGAGTTGAGGAATAGGAAAAGTTTAGGAGAACAGTTTGGATAAAGGTTCACTATGGCAAAAGATTATTCCAACGAAGCCGCGCTTTCGCTCCGTTCCAGACGTAGCGGTACTAAGCGCA
>CAJUHN010000263.1 GCA_910585935.1 uncultured Lachnospiraceae bacterium
TACTACAGACGAATTTAATTACCTATAGAAAGGATATATAATGAAATCAAAAAAACACATTCTAATTATTTCACTGCACGCTGATCCAATGCTCCCTGCTGGAATAGGCGAATATGGGGGTGGGCATATGTATCCATATGAGCTTTTAACTGGTCTGTCACAAGAAAACTTTAAAGTCAGTTTAATTACCAGAAAGTGTGATGCTTCACTGCCAGACGTTGATTATATAAATGAGTTTACCATCATTTACAGACTTGATTATGGTAATTGTATCTTTCGAGATAAACGAGATTTTTATCAACTAAAAGATGTCAGTTTTTCCTTAACATGTGAGCTATTAGACAAATATGAAATTATTCCAGATGTAATACATAGTCTTTATTGGAATTCTGGATATTTAGCTATGCAATTATCTCAAAAAATGCATATTCCATATGTTCACAGCCCTATTTCTGTCGGTGCAGTCATCAAAAAAGAAAAAACTAAAGATATAGAACCTCATAGGATCGATATCGAGCGAATAGTTTTTGAAAATGCTACCATGATATGTAGTATCACAGAGAGTGAAAAGGCAAATATTATATCATATTATGGTATTGATAAAGAGAAAATAACTATTATTGGTAGACCTGTTGCTAAAGAATATTTATATCCAATCCATGATAACTGGGGCAATGTCAGGAATGAAAAAATGCAATATTCTCCAGCCCCTTCTTTTACAAAAAATCACTATATAAACTCCGCTGAAAATTGGTGGGAGCGAAAAGCATTTATATACGTTGGGCGGATTCATCACAATAAAGGTATTCATCATATTATTAATGCATGGATTTTATTAAAGAATCAGTATACAGATACATGTCCTCCTCTATGGATCGTGGGTGGCACTCCAGTAGAGATAAACGAGTTTCATTTAGAACATAATCTTCATTTAGAAACATACGAGGAAAATGGCTCTATTATATGGTGGGGACGTCTAAATGCTGAAGGAATCAGCTCATTGTATATGCGATCTCTTGCATTAGTCATGCATTCTAAATATGAACCTGGCGGAAGAGTTAGCATTGAAGCCATGTCTGCTGCACTTCCGGTTATAGCAACGCCATGCGGTTTTGCAGTTGATACTATTATAGACTGGCAGACAGGTTTTCTTGTAGCATATGGTGATGAAAAAAAATTAGCTGAACGGATGAGTATGTTTATATTACAGCCATATCTATCCGACAGCATAGGTTATAATGCAAAAGAATTAGCTATAAGTATTATGAGAAAATGGAATTTTATGGAACACCATATCAATATATATAATCATTTAACTTCCTTAAAATATATTACCAATAATGAAAGGTGTGACATCGTAAAGAATCAATGGAAATGGGGATTAGTTCATTCTTATCCAGCAAAATTACCTGAAATATCTGAGCAATATATACTACAAAAAATTAACAGTATAGTAAAATCTAATATTCCCATTACCATAAAAAAAGATGATTGTCTAATGGGATATTTTATATGGAATGTTCAAAGTCAAGATGAGTTGTTTTATGTATTTCAGCCATATAACAGAATAAATATATTAAGACTTTTGGATACAACTAGATACTCCAAAATAATCTTTGCCGAGTCCATTTATGCTAAATTTAAAAAATGGACATATATTTTTCAATCTCCAATATTATCATTCGATGACGAAAAACAGGCAATGATTATAAAACAGTACTCCTTAACAAGGTATACCACTGAAAATTTTTCTGATGTAATTAATTTTATTACTTATTACAAACGCAATATTTCTAAACAAATACAAAACGACATAAAAAAACTTCTTACTAAAAAACTTGGAATATACGAAACCATAAATCATTACCAAACTTATGTTGACACAATTGAAATGTTTTCACAGGAAGATTTTTCAATTGCGTTGGAGGCTGAATGGACTTTATCAAAAATTAAGGAATACATTATGTTACAAGATTCTCTAAACCCTTTACTCATGGAATATCTTTTAAAATTAACTACTCAATCCCATTCTCAAAATATTGTTCTCGGAGGACTTGTACAGCCAAAGGGTCTATGTAACTGTGAGGATAAATTATGCCTGCTTACTCCTGAAGCTCTTCATCCAGTTGAAGATGGATATGATGAGGGTACTTTGCTTCTACTTACATCCGGTGATAATACAGATATGGTATTCTGGCACTCAATAATACAAAAAATACCAGCTGAAACGCAGCAAAATGCTGTATGGTGGGCAATTATTTTTCTTATTAAAAGATTATTAATAAATCATACAATGTCCATTTATCTTGAAAAAACAGAAACCATCTATGCACAACTTGATATATTGATAGATTTTAATTATTAGCCCAAAATGATTAAATAATCCTTATGTATATATGATAATTGTTTCAATGAACTAAGAAATATCTTGTCATCACACTCTGACAACCGCGAAAAGATTTCATTATCACGCAGTAACTTTGCCGTCTTGTTTTCTCTATACTGTCCTTTCTTTTTTAAGATGCGAACAGTATAGAGAAATGCTGCCATTTCCGCATTCTCCAAAGTTAAATTTTGAATGTGCTCTTTTAAATTAGGGATTGCATCTTTATATAATGTTTTAAAGCCTTTGATTGCCTCTTTTTCTTTTCCACTCTTTAACAATATCTGTGACAAATTAAAAATCGCACGCCACGCAAATAGCTGATTACCACTTTCCCAAAATTCATTATATGATCGCGTAAAATTAGTTTCTGCATTCTCTATATCTCCATTCATCAAAAATCCAGCCCCATATATATTATATAACCTTCCTATTTGATATGATGCATTTATAGACCGTGCAATTTGCAGCACTTCTTCGCAATCTTCCATAGCTTTTTCATATTGTTTTGCATAAAATTTTGACATCACAATATCAATGCGTGTTTGCAAAATCTCATGGTAAGGACAATCATCTTCTTTCATATTCGCTAAAATGCTTTCACAGATTTTTTGTGATTTTTCAGGTTGTTTACGAATGTATATATGTGCTTGATGTAATCCAAGACCAACTCTCAATATTGTACTATCTGGATATTTTTTTAAACCATCTTTATAATCTTCAATTGCCTGTTCAATTGAGGTTTTTCTTTTATGCGATAAAGCATACGCCCAATAAATATTGGCACTTAATATAGTGTCGCCTATATTCTTCTCATCCACGATTCTTTTTGCTTCTACAATAATACGATATGAATCTTCTATATTAGCTCCGTAGAATAATTGATTCCATCTATAAAATAAATAACGAGCTTTGAGTAGCGCACCCGTTGGAGAATATTTTCTTAAATTACAAATCGTTTCATATTGCAGTAGCAATTGGTTGAATCTTTCTGCATTCAAAATACGAATTTGAAGATATGCATTTAAAATAACTGTAATGATTTTTAGTTGCACATCCTGTTTTTTTTTCTCAAGCTCCATATTATCATAACATTTAAGCGCAATATTTCCATATTTTATAATAGAACAAAACAGATGCTCTCTATAAAATTTCTCTTCCAAAACAAACCATTGCTCCAAAGCTTTTTCGTAATCCTGCATAAAATATTGTAGTTCAAAAATCTTTTCATCTGTAACTTTAAAGGAAATATCCGAATTTTTGGTACATTCATATATTTTTTTTGCTATATCATACTGTAATCTGTCAGACATATTGTTTTTCATTGCATTATAAATATAATCATGTTTTACATAGTATGAATCTTTTTTAAATTTGTAAAATGATATATGATCCAGTTTATTGTATAGAACGTTCTGTTGTTCTTGGGTATAAAATTTTTCTATAATTGCAATGGGCAAACACCCATCCAGTATACCTGTAATGCCAAAACAAAAATCAATTTCTGGGATATTACGAAAATAACTCAAACTGTTCAAAATAATGCTATTTTCATGTTTTTCAAGTTCTGAAATCCATGATATTAATATTCGGTCTGGTATTGCCTTTGAGTTCATATTAATAGTTTCCAATTTCGATTTTATATAGTTTGCTGCTATATTTAGGTATAGGGGTAGCATACCTACTTTCACTATAATAAGGTCTAATTGCTCTTCTGGCATATTGGGTAAGTATTCTTTTAAATACTGCTGTGCATCGAAATGATTGAATTGCATAAAATTAATTGTGTATGGTTTTGAGGAAATAGTTTTAAATTTGATATAATAGTCACTGTTCACTAATTCTGAAGAAACAGTTTCCAACATAAAATTGGGTCTCATTTCAACAATCACTGAAATAATTCCTTGTATTCGACATAAAAGTGCATATAAAAAATTAAGAGTTTCAACCGATGCTTTATTTAAATCAATAAAAGCCCATACAATAGAATTATTATTTTCATAAGGTTTTAGAAGAAGATATATATATTTTGTAAGTAAGAAATAATAATTATCTATGTATCCTTTAATTTCTTCGAAACGCTTATTTAAAGCCTGCATTACTGCATTTAGTAAAGTTTCACTTATTTTGCCATCCGAATTGTATTCAATTAATGATTTTAAATTTTCAATCCCCTCTTCATAGTCAAATTGCGATATAAATTCAGACAAATCAATTCCCCATAGAGATTCTAAAAGTCTGATAAAAAGTATTCTGGGTGTTGTATCATACTGCAAATCGAAAATAGCTGTTGAATATCCATAACTCTCTAAAGTGTCCAAAGTATTAGTCAAGAAAATTGTTTTACCAATTCCTGCTTCTCCGGATAGTAATGTAAATTTGCCAATTGTTTTAATATTCTTAATATATTTCTCACTTTCATTTTTAAAAAAATTGTTTTTATAAAGAAATTCTTTTGAAATATTTTCTAACTCTTTGATTGATATATTCTTTCGGCTTACTATTTTCTTTTTTGCTTTTTTATTAAAATTATTAATTTTAATATTTAAATCAGCATTTGGAGAATTTTCAATATATTGAAGGAATTTTTCACTACATCCTTCAAGCAGTTTTCCTCGGTTTTTAGCAATATATGTTTTTAGTACATTTCCATCTACTGGTATTACAGAAAGATTAACTTTCCTTTTAAATTCGTTAATCTCCTTTTGAGCTTGTGGAGAAAATAGTATATTGGTCACTAAATACAACGTTTGCACTGCACGATTAAAAGCAATAATCAGCGCCTTAGAACAATCATCCAGTGGCAAACTGCTAATAGATGCTCTAAATTTTGATTCAAAGAGAATTTTATGACATACGTTTTCATTGTTTGTAATATTAATGACAATTTGTCCATCAAATCCACCATCTTTACGTTTACGAGTTAACTCAGATTCATTAATTTTAATTTCTATTTCAGAAGAAATAAATTGTAAAGATAACCATTCTAATTGTCTCCAAAATTCTTCATCCTGCATTTCTAATTCATTCATGTATAATTAATCTCCCATTTATCAAATTTATTGTATAAATCTCTCTATTTG
>CAJUHN010000264.1 GCA_910585935.1 uncultured Lachnospiraceae bacterium
TGCGCTTAGTACCGTTACGTCTGGAACGGAGCGAAAGCGCGGCTTCGTTGGAATAGTTCCTTGGTTTAAGCGAACCTTCATCTTACTATAATCTCATAACACTATTCCTTATAAAATGTTTCTCCATCTGCATAACATGTAGTAGCATTTAAAAATGTAATCGTCCAACCACCATAAATCCTGCTTCTATATTCCATGTCATTAACTTTTTCTATTTCGCTATACATAACCTCCCATTTCCCTTCATAAGAAAGGTAATGAAACTGACATTTAGACACCCCATCTTCTTCATACAAAATAATATAATTACCATCTTCAGCTCGATATGTACCATAAACTCCTGTACTATTCACATTATCTACAGTTTGTTTTAAACTCTCTACATTCTTGCTCTGTATCACCCCATCAACAACCCATGCTCCATCTTCATTTACACTATATCCATCTGACGTCGTAGTATTTAACACACAATAACCGCTTTCATTAAAATAATAACACTCTGCCACGCCATCCTTATTCCCATCAATCCACTGCCATGTATTTGTGGGATAACTTCCATTATCTTCCTGCCACCACCAACCTGTATCATTTTTCTGCCAGCTTGCTGCAAATGCTGTACTACTCATAGATAACGCCATAATCGCTGTTAATGCTATTGTCATTACTCTTTTTTTCATTTTTTTCTCCTTCTTAAAATGTAATAATAACAAATTCCTATCCCCTCTATTATAGCGATTATGACTTAAATATTCAATTCATTTTTTCCAGATATAGAAAAAAAACAAACTCTTCCTAATTATAATAATTTCCTTTTACACCTTAAACCGATACCCTACTCCCCATATCGTTTCAATATATTGTGGTTTTGCTGTATCAAATTCTATCTTTTCTCTTATTTTCTTTATATGAACTGTAACAGTCGCGATATCTCCTATCGATTCCATATCCCATATCTTATTAAATAGTTCTTCCTTTGTAAACACATGATTTGGATTCTGAGCTAAAAATGTCAACAGATCAAACTCTTTTGTAGTAAAACTCTTTTCCTCTCCATTGACATAAACCCTTCGAGCAGTTTTATCTATTTTTATTCCTCTTATTTCAATAATCTCATTTTCTTGTACATTACTTCCAATCAATCTCTCATATCGAGCTAAATGCGCCTTCACCCTCGCAACTAATTCACTAGGACTGAAGGGTTTTGTCATATAATCATCTGCTCCCAAACCTAAACCTCGTATTTTATCAATATCATCTTTCTTAGCAGATACCAATAAAATAGGTGTATTTTTCATCTCTCTAACCCTTCGACATATTTCAAATCCATCTACATTAGGAAGCATTAAGTCCAAAATAAACAGATCAAATTCTTCTCTAATCGCTCTTTCCAACCCTCTATCTCCTGTAGTTTCAATCTCCACCTCAAATCCACTCAATTCTAAATAATCTTTCTCCAATTCCGCAATACTGATCTCATCTTCTACAATTAAAATTTTACTCATTGATACAATACCTTTTTTATCCCTTTCTTTTTTATTTCTATCTTTCCCTTTTACAGACAACCTAAAAATCAACTAACCCCTTTTATTTATTATCCCTTATAGCTAATTACTCCCCTCTTAAAAGCCCATATAAATACTGATTTTTACGAAGATCCCTTTCCTGTAGCTTCTCACTAAAACTTCATAGATTATCGCAAGACTCACTTTTCAAAAGGTAGAACAGCCAACCAACTAGCGAAGGCAAGGACGTATTCCATAAGAAGCCCCTTGGAAGACGTCGGCACTTAATAAGCAAACCCGCAAGAAGCGGGATTTGCGAATTTAGTACCGCTACGTCTGGAACGGAGCGAGAGCGCGGCTTCGCTGGAATACTTCCTTGCCGCAGCGTCCCCCTTTTACCTTTCCAGTAAATAAAACAATAACAATTCATTTTTCGCAATCACCAATCATTCCTTATACTTTCGGAACACAAAACACATCACTGTGCCTGTAGCCTCCTTACTTGTCGCCCATATTCTTCCACCATGATCTTCTATAATCTTTTTTACAATAGAAAGCCCTATTCCACTTCCTCCCTGTGAAGAATTTCTAGAAGCATCTGTACGATAAAAACGATCAAATATATATGGCAGATCTTTAATAGCAATCCCCTTTCCATTATCCTCAATTTCCACTTGTACAAAATCACCAGCATCCTTAATCCGAATATTAATAATCCCCTTCTTTTTATCTAAATATTTCACCGAATTGCCAATAATATTATTCACAACCTTCTTCAGTTGTTCTGCATCCGCAATAATAATAATATCTTCATCTGTATAGTTAAAATAAGTCATCTCAATATTTTTTTCCTCTAAATCTAGCTTCATCTCCTCTACACAATCCCGAAAATATTGATCTATATTAATTTTATTAAATGTATAAGGAATCCGATTTGTATCGATTTTAGAATAAAAAGTCAATTCTTCTATCAAATGACTCATATCATTTGCTTTATTATAAATAGTACAAATATATTTATTCAACTTTTCTGGAGTATCTGCTACACCATCCATAATCCCCTCTACATACCCCTTAATCGCGGTAATAGGAGTTTTCAAATCATGTGAAATATTACTAATTAATTCCTTATTATCTTTATCATATTGCAGTTTTTCTTCTGCTGTTTCCTTTAAACGCTTACGCATAATTTCAAAATCATTACACAAATCCCCTATTTCATTATGACTGGTAGTTTCTAATGTAAAATCTAAATTTCCCTCACTGATATTATGCATCGCCTCATGTAATTGATTGAGAGGTTTTACAATACTCTGATAGATCCAGCCCACCAATATAATTCCCGTTGTGCCTAAAATTAATAGCGTAGCTAACATAATTTCTCTAACTAAGCGTTCTATCTCTGGTAATACCTGTCCTAACTTTGTCACAATAAAAACACTGCCCTGTTTTACATCTGTTGTCCAAAAATCTATCTGTTTAATTAAATAAGGATTCTCCCCACTAATAAATACACAATTTTCGCTTCCTACATCATAATCTCCAAAATCAGGTAATTTATTATCCAGTTCTTCTAAACCAGTTCCTCCACCATTATAAACAATCTCCTCCCCTTTGCGCACAATTAAAAAAGAATACTTTTTTTCTAATTGTTGATTCAAATTCTCTTGAAACTCTAATCTTTCTAACATTTCTGGTTCTGTTTGCGCAATTCTTGCAGTATCTTTATATAATTTTTGTGTCAGCTTATCTAATAACTGAGTGGAATCCGACAGACTATCATACCCCGGTTCATCGATTTCATAATATTTCTCCATCAATTTAAACTGATATTTGCTAAGCCCATATCCACTCGCAAGACTCAAACAAACTGGCACTATAATTATCACAATAAAGGAGATAATCAACTGTGTTCTTATTTTCATAATTTTTCGCTCCATTATCTTATTTTATAAAAATTTTCAACTACATTTGTCTAATTCATTCTAAAATTTCATTTCTTTTTTCACTTTATTTTTTCTATTATAACATATCCACTATAATGTTTCATATTAAGAAATAAATATTTTTATAAATTTTCTATAAATCCTTCTATTACAATAAATATATACAGATTTGATAAAATTTATATTATTATAATTGTTTTCTTTCCCATTTAAAATCATTTTCTCTGATGGAAAAATATGAAATTTTAAAAAAAGGTCATCACACTCTACAATCTCTATAAAATAATTTAAAATTAATCCTCAAATCCTTAATTATTTTATAGAAAAACTATCTTGTGATAACCTTTATTATCTTTTTAAAAAAGAATTACAGCAAATATTACAAATAAAATAATGTAAGCCAAAATATATTACAACTTTTAAATTTATTACTTTTTATAAATATTTCTTTAATGTATCCACTTTATCTAAGTTTTCCCAAGGCAAATTCAAATCATTTCTTCCAAAATGCCCATAAGCTGCTGTTTGCTTATAAATCGGTCTGCGCAAATCTAACATCTTAATGATACCAGCTGGACGCAAATCAAAATTTTCTCTGATAATATCCACTAATTTCTCATCTGAAACCTTACCTGTTCCAAAAGTATCAACCATAACAGAAGTAGGATGTGCTACACCAATAGCATAGGAAACTTGTATTTCACATCTATCCGCTAAACCTGCAGCTACAATATTCTTTGCTACATAGCGAGCTGCATAAGAAGCAGAACGATCCACCTTTGTGCAGTCTTTTCCAGAAAAAGCACCACCGCCATGACGTGCATATCCGCCATAAGTATCTACAATAATCTTTCTTCCTGTTAAACCGCTATCCCCATTTGGTCCTCCAATTACAAACCTTCCCGTAGGATTGATAAAATATTTTGTTTTTTCATCGATCAACTCTTTTGGTAAAATCTCATCAAATATATATTTTTTAATATCTTCATGAATCTGTTCTTGACTCACATCTGGATTATGTTGTGTAGATAATACTACTGCATCTAAATGAATTGGTTTTCCATTTTCATCATATTCTACTGTCACCTGTGTTTTTCCATCTGGACGCAAATACTTTAATGTACCATCTTTTCTCACTTTTGTTAATTGTCTTGCCAATTTATGTGCTAATGCAATAGGATAAGGCATATATTCTTCTGTTTCATTTGTAGCATAGCCAAACATCATCCCTTGATCACCTGCGCCAATAGCCTCTAATTGTTCATCTGTCATTTTATTCTCTTTTGCTTCTAACGCTTTGTCCACACCTAAAGCAATATCCGCAGATTGCTCATCAATCGCAGTTAAAACAGCACAAGTATTTCCATCAAAACCATACTCAGAACAATCATAGCCGATTTCTCTCACTGTATCACGTACAACTTTTTGAATATCCACATATGCTTTTGTAGTGATTTCCCCCATCACCATAACAAATCCTGTATTTGTACAAGTTTCACACGCTACTCTACTCATTGGATCTTGCTCTAATAAAGCATCTAAAATCGCATCTGAAATTTGATCACACATTTTGTCTGGATGTCCTTCTGTTACAGATTCAGAAGTAAATAATCTTTTTTCCATTTCATTTCCTCCTTAGACTACCTATCTTTTTAAAAGAGTGTCATTTATTATTATCACATAAAAAAAAGTCCATCAAATGGACTCGATATTCTATCAAATCCACTTATTGTTCGATTTCTCGCTCAGGTTGGCACCTTCCTAATAAAACTGGGGTTGCCGTGACTTCATAGATCCTTTGTATCTCCGCCACTCTGAATAAGGGAATATAACGCTATATGAACTTTTCTTACTTCTCTACAATATAATATTTTTTCTTATCCGTCAAGTACTATTTTCATTTTTCAAGGCAAACTGTTACTATTAGACTACCTGAAAATCAAAAGGGGGGCGCTCCGGCAAGAACCTATTCCAACGAAGCCGCGCTCTCGCTCCGTTCCAGACGTAGCGGTACTAA
>CAJUHN010000265.1 GCA_910585935.1 uncultured Lachnospiraceae bacterium
TGTGAGCTTAGTACCGCTACGTCTGGAACGGAGCGAAAGCGCGGCTTCGTTGGAAATAACCGCTTGCTGTAGCGGAACAAGCAAAACAGAAATTGGAAATTTTATAGAAAAAGTTAAAATGTATCTTTTAAAGTATAGATATTTGAGGTAGAATTGTGTGTAGAGAAATTTTTTAAAATTAAGATTTCATTCATTGGGGGTAAAAGGTACAGAAAACTGTTTAGAGAATTTTTAAATCAGGAGTAAAAAGATGAACGATAATATTTATTTTATGGCATTGGGTGGAGGACAACATGTTGGTGCGAGTTGTTATTATATAAAACTGGGATTATCTAATCTTATTTTAGACTGTGGACTCGGAATCGATCAAAATATTTTATTTGAACCCAATCTGTATTGCTTATTAACCTCTCCATTTATTCAAAGCCTGAGCCAACTCAATCAAGTTTACATATCTCATGCACACTTAGACCATGTCGGATATTTGCCGAAATTATTAAAGGAAACGCCAAATACACCAGTGTTTATGACAGAGATGACAGCATTTTTATCAGAATATCAGATTTATGATAAAAATTTTATTAATCCTTATCGTAAACACACAAAGGAAAGGGAGCGTATTGCCACTCAATATTTATTGGAAAATAAAGTAGTGTATGTTAGTTATATGCAGACTATTGATATGCAGCAGTATAAAGTCACTTTTTTTCCGGCAGGTCATATACCGGGAGCGATGATGATGCTTTTTGAGTATAAAAATAGAAAGATATTATATACAGGCGATTTTTCTGTTAGTGCTACTCCATTAACAGATGGATTTAGTTTACCGGACGGTATAGAAATAGATACTGTTATTATGTGTGGTTTATATGCAAAGCGTCCATCGGTGAAAAGATATTCAGATGGTTTAAGGCGATTAGTGGAACAGGTGATTCATTTACTTCAAAATGGAAGAAATGTGTATTGTAGAGTGCAGCAGTTGAGTAAGGGTGTGGAGTTTTTAAAGGTATTGAATGAGAGGAATAAAGAAGAAAATTTAAACTATAATATTTTTATAGAAGAAGAAGTTTTCCGAATAGTAAAAAAAATGGAGCAGCTTTCTATACCTATTATTACAGAAAATAATTATTTATTAGGGACTTGCAAGGAGAAGCAGATGCATGTGATCATTGGAAGTAAAAAGATAGATCTGTTTCCTGAATATGAAAAGGTGAAGGTGGATTTCACTTTACATGTGAATTTTGATGAGATGATACAGTTTATAAAAAGAATTAATCCTAAAAAAGCGGTGATTGTACATTGTAGTGAGCAAGACAAAGATAGTGGGGATACGATTGAACAGCGATTGATGACAGATGCCCAATCGAGAACACAGTTTATTTTCGCAGAGGAAGAAGAGAGATATATTATATAATGAATGGAAATGGATAGGAGGAAAGAAAAAATGATTGATATAAAGGATAAGAAAGTAAGGGAAATATTAGCGGAAATTCATCAAGGGATGAAGCAGAAAATAAAAAGAGGGAATGTAGAGAATGAGGAAATTATTTTAGAAAATAGGATTTTTAACACGATATGTCAAGATTTTGAGATAGGACCGACGAAATGTGCGATAGAATTAAATAAAGAATATGATTATTCTTTGACAGGAGATCAAGTGATTCAGGTATTTCGCAGCCGCAGAATGGCTAATCCTATAGAGCGCAGAGAGATTTTAGAATGGGCATCTGAGATAGCTTCGCTTTTTGCAAAAGCTATGGCAGGGGATAATAAATCCTATGAGAAGTTTGAAACTCTTAGGAGAGAGGCTGCACTGAAAAATGGAAAAAAGCATGATTCTCAGGAAAGAATCGCTGTGATTATGATATATGCGAAATTTCCAGAAATAGATATATATGATGATTCTAGAAATTTGCAGTATTTAGGAAATACTCTCGCTAAATATTTTTTTTATGACCTAGCAGATGCTGTAGGAAATATATATGGGTTTCAGACTTTTAGAAATGAAAAGAAGAAATCATTTAATAATCAAGATAAAATATCTCATGAACAGGCTCTAAGAAGAGTGATGCAATTAGAGAATACATTAGAAAGAACAAATACCATGCTTCAAGAGCTGCAAGATGAGTTTGATGAGCAGATTGAAGCGAGTAAATCAAAAGAATTAGCAGAATTTTTCTCAAAATTAAATTCAGAAAAATATGGCTGTATTTTGGATGAACTATTAGTAGTGAAGAAGGGGATTGATGAACTTAAAGCGCATAATTATGAATTGCCAGTTGAAATTAATGGGTTATTGATCATGGTGAAGAAATTAATACAATTTGTCCGTGACAGTCATATTGACCCTATTATGAAAATAAATAGTACAAAGATAGTAAAAGCATCTGATGTAGAGTTCTGTAATTATGAGGGTACAGCATTTAAAAATAATGATGATGAAAAGAAAGTGAAGGTAATATCTCCCGGATGGGTTTATCGGGATAAAGAAATTCAAATATCAAGACCGAAAGTGAAGGAGGAGATATAATGATTATTTATGGCGAAGAACACAATGATTTGTGTGTGGGAATTGATTTAGGAACGACAAATTCTGTACTTGCAACGATAAACGTAAAGCAAAATGGGGATGCTGTCAGTAAAGTGGTGGAAATTCCTCGTGCGGTAGATATCTATAGTACAGTGTCTGCTGAGGCGAAATTAAGCAGTCAGAAGAAACCAACCCTTCCTTCTTGTGTTTATTATAGAGAAGAAAAGAATTTTGAACCTCTGGTGGGGGATTTCGCAAAGATTCAATATCCATTGCGCCCCCATTTGGTCGCAAAATCAATTAAGAGCCAGATGGGAAAACCTGACACAGAAGGGTTATCAGCAGATATTCCAGATAAGACTCCTGCGAAGGTGTCTTCTAGAATATTAAATCATTTATTGAGGAATGCAGAAAAGATCTATAAGTGTCAGATTTCTGATGCTGTTATCACAGTACCTGCAAATTTTGATTCTGTTATGTGCAAAGCTACACGCGATGCAGCGGAATTGGCGGGAATTAAAGTGAAAAATGAAGATGGAAGTGAAAGACCTGTATTACTTTCTGAACCTAATGCTGTTATTTATGACTTAATTAATCAAATACATAATGGAGAAATTTCAAATCGGATTATAGATTTGACCACAAAAAAGAATGTATTAGTATTTGATCTCGGAGGCGGGACACTTGATATCACTATGCATGAAATTAAAAGAAGAGATGATTTTCAGGAAGTTTTAAAAGTAGATGAAATCGCAACAAATAGATATACACTTCTTGGAGGAGATGATTTTGATGAGGCGATAGCCAATGAAATGTTTTTAAGATATATAAAACAATATGAAAATCACCCTGAAATAGTGAAAAAATTAAGGCATGAGGAGAAGAGAATAAAGCCCCAATTAAGAAATTATGCAGAACAACTAAAATTAGAATTGAGTGAAAGATGTAGTGATGATTATAGTTCTGGCTGGGATGATGAGGAAGAAGATATGGGATTTCCGGTCGGAGGTAATATGGGAGGGATTGGATATGCCTATGATGATAGTTTTACAAAAGAAGAAATAGAAGGAATTCTTCAAAGATTTATGGGAGAAAATATTCATTATAATGATTATAAGAGAATAGAACAAATTACATCAACAAGAAATATTATGTATCCTATTTTAGATGTATTGAATAAAGCATCAAAAAAGTTGGAAACAGAAGATGTTTTTATTGATGCAGTAATTGTCAATGGTGGCATGTCAAAATTTTATATGATAACAGATCGATTAACAGAATTTTTTGGATTCTCTCCTATCGTCGCATTAGATCCTGACCAATCGGTGGCTAGAGGAGCGGCGGTATATCATTATTATCTTCATAAATATGAAGAATTAAAAGATGATATGAGATTGTTAGGAGTATCACAAGATTTATCTGATGAATATAAAGAAGAACTTCATAGCAGTTCTTTAGAAGTAGAAAAGAAAAAAAAGGATTTTGAAACGCATTTAGCCATTGAATGGGGAAAGAATATCTTAAATGACAGCCTTTATTTAGGAGTGAGAAATGGTGCTGTACATATGATTATACCTACTGGAGCAGAACTCCCTTATCAATCAGATGTTATGACAGGATTTAAACTGATGCCAGAACAAAATATGATTGCTATTCCTATAAAGAGTCAAAATATTGATGGAACTTATAGAACTATCGCGAATGGAAATATTAATTTTAAAAAGAAGTATTATAATGGAGCATATGTGTCATTTACTATTTTTATGGGAAGCAATAAGGTTATTTCCATGAATGCTTGGACGAGCATGGAGGAAAATGGTAAAGAAAGAATTGAAGAAGGCAGTATTGATATCGCGATTGAGTCAGGTGAATATTCTGGAATAAAGGCAAAATTTGTAGCGCCTAAAGGCAGTATTTTACGACCGAAAGAGGAAATTAATAATGTTTTACAGTTATGTAAAAACTATGAAAAGATTAGAAGTAAGAATGAAAAAAGTACAATAGCAAAAAAGATAAAAGATGTAATATCGAGTATATGTAATGCAGAAAATAAAAATGATTTTGCGGAAGTTGTTTTAGATGCGCTCGAAAATTGTTTTGGAGAGTATGAAAAACAACGGCTTTTTTATATCGCTAGAAAGTTAGGTAATGAATGGACAGAAAGTGAGAGAGATAGGTTATCAGATATTTGTATGAAACAAATTAGTGCGGATTTGCAAGGATTATCGATGGGAGGGGCGACAACATCAACAAATATTCAGGCAATTTATACTCTAAGTATATGTGCTTCTAAGGTGCAATTAGATAAACTCAAAGATCTTCACGAAAATTCAAAATATTTAGAGGCATGTTTGTATACTCATGCAAAAACAAAAACGCAGATCGCATGGATTCATGATAAGTTGCGTACAGATATCAATATAAAAAATAGAAGAAAAAGAATGAGCAGTAATCTTCAGTTTAGCTCTTATTCAATGGGTGTGGCTTTGAGGAAAGATAATAATGGGGATATAGGAATAAGTGAGGTAGAAGAAAATGAAATAGTGAAAGAGATTTGTGATGTTATTCTGACGGGGAATATTACAATAGAGGAGTTGATCTGTTGTATTTTGGCGTTAGGATGGATTTGTGACCAACGTGGGGAGAACAGTAGAATTAGTTCACGAATGGTTTCTAATGCGATAGATGTTATGAGAGCGTTAGATAGTTATTATTCTGATTATATGATGATGAAATGCAGGAAAGCACAGGAAGTTGCGATAAAGATGATGAGAGGGGATATTCTTAATGAAGAAGATGAAAGGTTTCTTTTGACTAAATTAGAGAGATATTAGAAGAATAAAGGGGGTCGCCTGGGCAAGCACCTATTCCAACGAAGCCGCGCTTTCGCTCCGTTCCAGAC
>CAJUHN010000266.1 GCA_910585935.1 uncultured Lachnospiraceae bacterium
CTTCCAAGGGGCTTCTTATGGAATACTTCCTTGCCTCCGCTGGTTGGTTGGCTGTTCTACTTTTTGAAGAGCGAATGTTATGATAACTTATGAAATTTTAGGGAGGAGATACTATAGAAGTAATTCTTAAAAAGGTTAGTATTTCTATGGTGTTTGGAGTTTTGTAATTACCTAAATACAAATGAATTAGAAAGGAGAAATTTATTTATGAAAGAATTTATGAAAGAACAGAAATATATCGCATATATTAGCAGCTATACACATGGGAAAAGCAAGGGGATTATGATCTGTGATGTGGAGGCAGAAAAGGGACGTTTGATACCTAGATCAGAGGTGGAGATACATAATCCATCTTATATGGTGAAGGCGAATAGTGGAAAGTATTTATATGCTATTTGCGATGAAGGGTTACAGGCATATCGGATTTTGGAGAATGGAAATTTAAGTTTGATTAATAAAGGGACAATCAATGGGATGAGAGCTTGTTATGTGACAGTGGATGAAAAGGACAATTATATTTTCTGTGCGGGTTATCATGATGGGAAAGTGACAGTGGTGCGATTGAGAGAAGATGGCGGTATTGGAGAAGTAACGGATGAAGCATTTCATAAGGGTATGGGAAGTGTGGCAGAAAGGAATTTTCGTCCTCATGTGAGTTGTGCGGTTTTGACGCCAGATCAGAAATTTTTAATGGTGAGTGATTTAGGGATAGATCAGGTGAAGATTTATAAATTTGATAATGTAACAGGGAAAATCCGTTTAGTGGATGTGTTGAGAGCAGAAATAGAATCTGCGCCTAGAACAATGATATTTAGTAAAGATGGAAAATATGCTTATTTAACACATGAATTAAAGAATTATGTGGCGGTTTATGCTTATAATGGAGAGGGGAGAACGCCAGAGTTTGAATTGATTCAGAGGATTTCTACTCTGGGCAAGAAGTTTTCTAAAAACAGTGCGGCAGTGGCGATTCATTTTTCTCCAGATGAAGGACATTTATTTGTGAGCAATGCGGGGGATAATTCTATTGCTATTTATAAAAGGGATATGGAAACAGGAATGCTTAAGATGTTATCTACGTTGCCAATTAGTGGAGATTATCCAAAGGATTTTGCGATATTTCCAGATGGAAGGCATATGGTTTGTCTGAATCATGAAACAAATGATATGTCGTTTTTTGTGATTGATTATGAAAAGGGAATTATTGTGATGAATGGGAGGTCTATTCCAGTGGAAACAGGGAATTGTTGTATTATTACTGAGATATAGAGGATTTTTTGTATTATGTTGTGATAGAAGTGTTTGAGGGGATGGGGAATTTTGTTTGGTTCGCTGTTTCCGCAAAGGCAAGGAATTATTTTAAAGAAGCTGGGCTTTTGGTCTGTGGAAGATGTAGTGGTATTAAGCTCACAGTTTGTAGGCTGTTTGCTAAGTGCTGATGTTTTCTAAGAGGCTTTTTTGGAATAGTTTCTTGCCTTTGCTAGTTTGTTGATAAGAGATAGGAATGAAAGGTTTGAGTTGGATATGAAAAGGTTTTAGAAGGAGAGGTTTAGGATGAAGGATAGAGCAGTAGTGAGGTTAAAAAGAGGAGAAGGGAGAACATTAAAAGGGGGAGGAGCTTGGATTTATGATAATGAGATAGAGAGAGTGATAGGGGAATGTGAAAATGGGGATTTGGTGATAGTAGAGGATTTTGATGGATATGGGTTAGGAACGGGGTTTATTAATCGTAATTCTACGATTATGGTTAGGATGATGAGTAGAAAAAGGGGACAGGAGATAGATGAGGATTTTTTAGAACAGAGGGTGAGAGAGGCGATTGAATATCGGAAAAAGGTGGTGGATATAGAAAGCTGCCGTTTGATTTTTGGAGAGGCTGATTTTTTGCCGGGAATTGTAGTGGATAAATTTGCTGATGTGTTGGTAGTGCAGTCATTGGCGATGGGGATAGATAGATGGAAAGAAGTTATTATAGAAAAGTGCAGGCTGGTATTAGAAGAGTATGGGGTGAAGGTTAGAGGGGTTTATGAAAGAAGTGATGTTAAGGTGAGAGAACAGGAGGGAATGGAAAGGAAAAAGGGATTTATAGGAGAAGAATTTCCGACTAAGGTATTGATACAAGAAAATGGGGTGAAATATTATGTAGATGTTGCGGAAGGGCAGAAGACAGGATTTTTTTTGGATCAGAAATATAATAGATTGGCGATTCAGAAGTTGTGTAAAGGGGGAAGGGTATTAGATTGTTTTACACATACGGGATCTTTTGCATTAAATGCGGCGGTCGCAGGAGCAGAGAAAGTTTTGGGTGTGGATGCTTCGGCGTTAGGGGTGGAACAGGCAAAGGAAAATGCAGTATTAAATGGAATGGATGGGGTAGTTCAATTTATTTGTGCGGATGTGTTTGAATTATTGCCTAAATTAGAGAGAGAAGGAGAGAAATTTGATGTGGTTATTTTAGATCCGCCAGCTTTTACGAAATCTAGAAATTCTGTGAAAAATGCGGTAAAAGGATATCGGGAGATTAATTTAAGAGGGATGAAGTTGGTAAAAGATGGTGGGTTCTTGGCTACTTGTTCTTGTTCCCATTTTATGACGCCAGAATTATTTTCGGAAACAATAGCACAGGCGGCGAAAAATGTGCATAAAAGATTGAGGCAGGTAGAATATCGCACGCAAGCACCAGATCATCCGATTCTATGGGCAGCAGAGGAATCCTATTATTTAAAATTTTATATTTTTCAGGTATGTGATGAAAAATGATGGAATTATTTTTTAGAGGGAAAAGATAGTGAAGTTAACCGAAAAAAAAGTTATAGAAAAAGAGCTTTGTATGTTAAAATTTTGTACTAATATATAAGCGGTAGAGAATTTATTGGATTGGTGAAAGAGGAAATTTAAAAATCATAGTAGAAATAATTTATCGAAAAAAGCTAATCTCTCATTTTCAGCGATTAGCTTTTATTTATATTATTCTATATTTTTGCTAAAGTTCATATAAAATTTTTTATAAAAGACTAAAATATCTGAATCTAAACTTTCCATGATTTCACTAACCGTTTTATTTTCAAATATTTTACGCCAGTTACCATAGGAAAAGGTATCACTATATTCTGACATATTCATTTTGAAATCGTCATAGTATAATTTTTTTTCTTTATAAAATGTATTATTTGCTAAATCATTTTCCAGATTCTTTCTCATATTATAAAGTGCATATAAACGTTCGATATCCCAAAGAGCTAAAACATATTCATTAATAGAAAATTTTTCACAGTTGATGCCATATGCTTCAAAGGCTTTTATAATATTGTAATAATAATATGCTTTGTTAGACAATTTCATCTTATAAAAAAGTTCTAAACTTATCTTTTAGATCAGAAAATACAGGACTGTTTTCTTCTTGAGTTTGATATAATCCTAAAATATTATCATTTATCTCTGAAATCTGCTCACTGATATTATCAAACATTATTTGTTTATTTTTTTCTTCGTTCTCAATATGAAGAAATTCTTTTATGGACATGAAATAATTATCCAATGAACCAGTACTTATACAAGGTAAAATTAACATAATTACTATCAAAATTCCCAAAATATAAAGCATTACTTTTTTCTTAGTATTACTAGATTTAGTATTTTCAGAATCATTATTTTTAGAATTGAGAAAATTCAGAAGTAGTATAACTTCTAATGAAAAAATTATAATAAATAATAATTTTAAAAATAAATTTGGCATAGCTTCAGATATTACTACAGATAAAAGAGTGGCAAGAATAGATAATCCTATTCCTATATCTTCTTTTTTCATATACAATCTTCTCCTTTGTAATTAAACGGTTTTGATAAAAAGTAAATGAATTTAGATTAATTATAATTTTAGTAAATTGTTTGATAAAAACTGCTTATAAAAGTTGTATTTAAAAATATAAGGAAATATCATTAAACTAACAATTTTTTTATGATTAAAGATAATATTAAACTAATTATATAAGAATTTATTTTTATTTACTACTATTATTTATCGACGATATTCGACAATTTTTATTCCTATGTACATAATTTATATTATTGTATAAGATGAAAGAACAATAAAAATCGAAAATATGTTCGATTTTATATTGACAAAAATCCCCAAATATGATATAGTAAAAATATCTAAAAAACATGAAATGATAAAAAGTAGTTTATAAGGAGGACTTTTTGTATGGCAGATGTAACTTTAAAAAATACGAAACAGGAAATTTTTGATGCGTTGACAAAGGCACAACAGGAATTGACAAAGAAGCAAAGCATTGCAATTAATGTAAAAGAAGAAGATCAGAAGAAGAAAGAAAAAGAAACGATAAAAAAGGCAGAAGAAGCAGTAAAGCCGAAAGAAGAGCCAGAATTGTCTGCTGCATGTAAGGCAGTTGCGAAGATGGTGGATAATTTCTTCGATACATATGAAAAGTCGAAAGAAGAATTTAATTCTATTCAAGAAGCGATTGAAATAAAGAAAAAGCATCTGCAGGAATTATATAATATTGAAAGTACTCTATTCGATTTTTCCGCTGTTGTCAATTCTAAATTGGCGTGGGAAGCTGAATTTGAAAAGTCTGCACAGGAGAAGAGAGAAAGATTACAGGAAGAATTAAAGAGATTAGAAAAAGAAGCTTCTGAGAAAAAAGCGGAGAATGAGAAAACAGAAAAAGAATATAAAGAAGAAATAGAAAAGTTACATAAAAGACAAGAAGAAGATTATAAATATGATGTTAAACGCAGACATTTGCAGGATGAAGATAGCTGGAATGATGTGATGAAAGTGAAGAGAGAAAAATTTGATAAAGAATGTGATGTTATCAAAGAAGACTTGAGTAAAAGAGAAGAAGCTATCAAAGAACATGAAGAAAAGATCAATGAGATTAATGCAAAAATAGAAGAACTGCAGAAAAAATTAGATGATGCAGAAAAAGATAAGACAGATGCAGTAGAGGACGCTGTACAAAAGGCGAAGAAGAAAGCAGAAGAATCATATGGCTATAAAGAGAGATATTTAAAGAAAGAGCATGAAGCGAGCGAGAGCCTGTTACAGAGTAAGTTAGAGATGGTAACAGCAGAAAATGAAGCGAATAAAAATACTATTTCTGATTTACAGGCGAAATTAGATAAAGCTTATGCAGAAATGAAAGATATGGCTGCAAATGCAGTAAATGGAGCTGCGATTCAGAAAGCATATACTTCTTTAAATACAGTAGGAAAAGAAACAAAATAAGGACAAGACTTTATTTTTACATAAAATAATAATTCATCCCACCATTTTTGAAATAAGGCTACCGCAATCCCACTGGTTTTAGACGGTGGGTTAAGGTAGCCAAAAGTGGTGGTTTGTGTTAGAATAGTGTCATGAGAACATGGAAATCTAAAAACAGACATAA
>CAJUHN010000267.1 GCA_910585935.1 uncultured Lachnospiraceae bacterium
TTCCAAAAGAAGCCCCTTGGAAGACGTCGGCACTTAATGAGCAGTTTCGTAAGAAAATGCGAATTTAGTACCGTTACGTCTGGAACGGAGCGAAAGCGCGGCTTCGTTGGAACATTTCTTTCCAGAGCGCCCCCTCTGACTTTAAAATTAAGAAATTATCTATTGCAAATTAAAAAAAATTGTGTTAAACTATACAAGTTATGAGAAAACGAGATGTTCCTCTGCTACCAGTTATCAAAAATATAAAAAAGAAAAGGTATTAAGAACGTCCAGAATATCAAGGAGGCACAAATGAACGAAATTATTAAAAATATTGAAGCTGCTCAATTAAAAGCAGAAGTAGCGGATTTTCATGTAGGTGATACCGTGAAAGTATATGCGAAGGTTATCGAAGGAAGCCGCGAAAGAATCCAGGTATTTGAAGGAACTGTTTTGAAAAGACAGGGTGGCGGAAACCGTGAAACTTTTACAGTCAGAAAGAATTCTAATGGAATCGGTGTAGAAAAGACTTGGCCATTACATTCCCCTATTGTAGACAAAATTGAGGTTGTAAGACATGGTAAAGTAAGACGTGCAAAATTAAATTACTTAAGACACAGAGTAGGAAAGAGTGCAAAGATAAAAGAATTAGTAAAATAAGAAATAGGAAAAGGGGACAAATACATTTTTGTTTGATACATTTTGTATTTTGTCCTTTTTTGTATAAGATAAAAAATAACTTTTATTTCTTTTTTATGAATGGAACAGAATGAGGGACAAATTTACTTAATATCTATAGGTGTTTTTGGAAAAAAGAATATGGGTGGTAATATGGCTTATCGAAAAGAAAAGCAGCAGGAAATATCAAAGTTTCAGATTATATTAAAATTGTTCGTGGATATTGCGATAGTAGCAGGGATAGCAGCATTTTTCAGTATATCATTAGGAGAAAAATTTACCGTTGTGGGATATTCGATGGAAAAGAGTCTGACAAATGGAGAAGAGGCACTGATAAATAAATTAATTTATCATTTTAAACAACCAGAACGCTTTGATATTGTAGTTTTTTGTCCGAAGGAAGAAAAAGATAAGCGTTATGTTAAAAGAATAATAGGACTTCCGGGGGAAACGATACAGATAATATCTGGAAGAGTATATATTAATGGAGAGATTTTAGAAGAACCAATAGAAACAGAAAAGATGTTAAACGCTGGTTTGGCACAAGAACCTATAACATTAGGTGAGAATGAATATTTCTTATTAGGAGATAATAGAAATAATAGTGAGGACAGCCGCTATGAGAGTGTAGGCAATATAAAAATAGATAATATTGTAGGAAAACTTTGGCTGAGAATAACTACATTAAATGATATTGGATGGATAGAATAAATAGAAGATATGGAGAAATAACATGAATTTTCAGTGGTATCCTGGTCATATGACGAAAGCAAAAAGAATGATGCAGGAAGATATAAAATTAGTAGATTTAGTGATTGAATTGGTAGATGCCCGAATTCCATTTAGCAGTCGGAATCCAGATATTGATGAATTAGGAAAAAATAAAGCTAGAATTATTTTGTTGAATAAGTCAGATTTAGCATCAGAGAGATATAATGTGCAATGGGAAAAGTGGTTTCAGGAAAAAGGATATTTTGTAGTAAAGATCAATGCTAAAAATGGAAATGGAATAAAAGCAGTACATACTGCGATACAAGAAGCTTGTAAAGAAAAGACAGAGAGAGATAGAAAAAGAGGAATTTTAAACCGACCTGTCAGAGCAATGGTAGTTGGGATTCCAAATGTAGGAAAATCTACTTTTATCAATACCTTTGCTGGAAAGGCTTGTACAAAGACTGGAAATAGACCGGGAGTGACAAAAGGGAAACAGTGGATAAAGCTGGGAAAAGGTGTGGAATTATTAGATACTCCGGGAATTTTATGGCCTAAATTTGAAGATCAAAGAGTAGGATTGTTGCTGGCATTGATAGGCTCTATCAGAGATGAAATTTTAAATATAACAGAATTAGGAACAGAGTTTTTAAGGTTATTGATAGAGTACTATCCGGGTATGTTGAAGGAACGCTATGGAGTAGAAGAGAAAGAAAAAGCAGAATTTTTATTAGAAGAGATTGCTAAGAATAGAGGATGTCTTTCAAAGGGTGGAGAATATGATATAGAAAAGGCAGCTAATTTATTATTAGATGATTTTAGAAATGGGAAAATAGGAAAAATCACTCTAGAATTTCCTGATGTGGAATAAAAAATAAAAGACAATGATTATGAGGTTAAAATAGTGGATGTTCTTACACAAGAAATGTGTTAGTACATCCATTTTTTATAATGAATTAGAAAAGTCAGTTTTTAAGGGATTGTTATAACTAAGTAGGATTTCAAAATGTGAGAGTGTTTTGATATAGAAATTTTTATAGAAATGAATTAAAATATAGAATTAAGATGAAATACAATTTATATATAGGAATTATAGATTGGAGTTTACGTTAAGAAGGAGGAAGAAAATGGCTCAGACAATAAAAGAAATCAAAGAGATATTAGAGAGAACAGAATATGAAAAACTTCCAGAGATTTTAAATGGTTTTCATACAGACGAACGTGCAGGAGTGGCAAAATTAGTAGAACAATATGAAAAAAAATATGAAAAATATCAAGTAGAACAAAAGAGACTTGACAAAATGCTTTTATATGAAAGAAAGTATGCTTCTTATCATGCCATTTGTGGGATTGATGAAGCTGGAAGAGGACCATTAGCAGGACCTGTAGTGGCGGGAGCAGTTATTTTGCCAGAAGGCTGGAAGCTATTATATTTAAATGATTCAAAACAGCTTTCAGAGAAGATGAGAGAAGAACTTTATGAAGAGATTATGGAACATGCCATAGCAGTAGGAACAGGAATTGTAGATGCCAAAAGAATTGATGAAATTAATATTTTACAGGCGACTTATGAGGCGATGCGAATTGCTATTCAGAAACTTTCTATTTCGCCCGATATATTATTAAATGATGCAGTGACTATCCCTAAAGTTACAATAAAACAAGTTCCTATTATAAAGGGTGATGCGAGTAGTCTTTCTATTGCTGCCGCCAGCGTTATCGCAAAGGTCACTAGAGATAGAATGATGAAAATGTATGATACATTATATCCAGATTATGGATTTGCGAAACATAAAGGATATGGCTGTGAGGCTCATATTGAGGCGATAAAGAAAAAAGGAGCATCGCCTATTCATAGAAAATCGTTTCTAAAAAATTTTATAGTAAAGGAACATTGTTAGAAAGGAAAAGTGAGCTTGTCATCTATCTGTCATTAAAATACTTTTATCATGAAATAAAAAATAAAATTTATAGAATTTTATAGAAAGAAGTGAAAGAAATGGAACAGTCAAGTTTAGGAAATATTTTGGGACAGAATGTAAATTATAATGTGAATATCAAAACACAACAGAATAATTCCAATGGTCAAGTCACACAATTAGAAGAAACGCAGAATGTAGAGAGTATTTTGAAAAACTTAAAGGTAGGACAGAGTTTTTCAGGTCAGATTACAGACATTCGTGGAAATATTCTTCAAATAAGTATTAATAATCAAAATATTTTAGCTCAGCTAACGGATTCTTTTGCATTTCATATCGGACAAGAGGCTACTTTTATTGTAAAAGAAAATAATGGCACTCAATTATTAATAAAGCCTGCAGATAATATGTTGATGCAGAATATGGGAAATATAGTGATAGAACAGGCATTAGAGGCAGCAGGATTTCCAACAACAGAAAAAAATCTAGAATTAGTAAAAAATTTGATATTAAATCAGCAGCCGATTGATAAACAGACTCTATCACAATATATGAAAATTATGTTTCGTTTTCCAGATATAGATATGAATACTTTAATCGCACTTAAGAAAAATGAAATACCAATTACAGCAGAAAATATACAAAATTTAGAGAATTATCAATCTTATGAATCGGAATTTACACAAGAAATCGGAAATCTGTCAAAAGATCTAGGAGAATTTATTGGACAGTTGGCAGGTGAACAGGGAACAGAAAAAGTGACACAATTTTTAAATAAATTGTGGGATACATTTGAATTAACTAAGGCACAACAAGAAATACTATCAAAAGAGATGCCAGAACATAAAATAGAAAATCCTCTTCTGCCAGAAGAACAAAATGAAATCTTAACATGGACAAAAGCTATGGGACTAGAAAAAGAAGGGAAAGATATTATACAAAATAAAGAAAGCTCTCCAGAAAAGATATTAAATCATTTAAAGAATATGTTAGAAGAGAAAAATATATCATCAGAAGATGTATCGAAATTAGTGAAGACAGAGGGATTTCAAAAATTATTAAAGACAACAATAGAAAATAAAATGTTATTGAAACCAGAAGATTTGCAGAGAGAAGGAGCTGTGAAAGAATATTATCATAAGGCAGGAGAAAAGGCGGAAAAATTACAACGGATTTTACATGAGTTTGGGAAAGAAGAGAATACACTCACTAAAACAGTGGAAAATATGAACAAAAGTCTGAAAATGATGAATGCTGTCAATGAATTTGTAAATTATGTGCAACTTCCATTGAAATTAATTAATCAGAATACGCAAGGTGATCTCTATGTTTATACGAAAAAGAAAAATTTAGGAAAAAATGGAGAAGAATTGACTGCCATGTTACACTTAGATATGGAATATTTAGGATCTATTGATGTTATGGTAAAAATGAAGGAAAAAAAGGTTTCTACGAACTTTATTTTAGAAACGGAAGAGCTTTTGGATTTTATAGAAGAACATATAGATTTGTTAAATAAAAGATTAGAGGAAAAGGGATATTCTGTTTCTAGTACCGTGAAGAAAAAAGAAACCGAAGAAATAGAGAAGATAGAAATAGAAGAAATGGAGAAAGAAAAAAAGAGATTTGAAGCAAAACAGCCAATAGGAGAGTGGCAGAAGCAGAGATTTTCTTTTGATATGAGAATATAAAAAGTTGTTTTAGTAAAATTTGATATGGGATATATGTGGAGTAAAATATGAAAAATATAGCTGAGAAAAAAGAAAAACAGGCGATTGCTCTATCTTATGAGGTGGGGGATGAAGCGCCTAAAATTATTGCGACTGGAAAGGGACAATTAGCGGAAAAAATTATTGAAAAAGCAAAAGAAACTTCTGTTCCTGTTTATCGGGATGATAAATTAGCGAAAACTCTTTCTAAATTAGAAATAGGAGATGCTATTCCACCGGAATTATATGAAGTAGTTGCGGAAATTTTATTATTTGTGGATGATATGGATCGGTTAAAGGGAAAGGTAATGTCATCTAGGGGGAAATAAATAAAAAGGTTATCGTTTAGGGGATTTTAGAGGCAAAGGGGGACGCTACGGCAAGGAAGTATTCCAGCGAAGCCGCGCTTTCGCT
>CAJUHN010000268.1 GCA_910585935.1 uncultured Lachnospiraceae bacterium
CAGACGTAACGGACACTAAATTCTCGGCGCGTAACCGCACCGCTCATTAAGTGCCGACGTCTTCCAAGGGGCTTCTTTTAGAATAGTCCTTCCCCTTAAGCTAGTTTATTGGCTATTCTGTAAGCGGAAATCCTTTTACTTTATGAATAAAAATTTATGTATTTTCCTTTTTCAAAACAGTAAAACAAACGGCATCACACTTTATAAAACTAGCTTATGCTACAAACTAGCACAGGCGGGGGAACGATTCCAAAAGAAGCCCCTTGGAAGACGTTGGCACTTAATGAGCAGTTCCGTTAGGGACTGCGAATTTAGTACCATTACGTCTGGAACGGAGCGAGAGCGCGGCTTCGTTGGAACGTTCCCCCGCCTGTGCGGAAATTTTTATCAAAATGTATCCCAAACAAGCATACAATAATACATTCTTAATTATGATTCATTTCTTTCTAAATATTTCTTCATTTCTTCCAACTTTTCTTTCATTAATTCATATCCATGCTGATAAAATTCTTTCAATACCTTCTCATTTTTTTCTAATTTAGATATGGCTGGTATTTCTGGTCTTAATACAAAAATCTTATTTTCTTTTTCTAGTCTTTCTATAAAATCTAATGTCTTATTATATCGCTCTGCTCTTTTATAAATCGTTTTTATCAATTCTGGATATTGTCGATAAGCAGCCACAAATATTTGTATTCTCTTTTTTGATATCTTCTTTCGATAATTCGCATTTCTTGTTAATATCACTATATTTTTCTTATTTCCTAAACTCATGGAACGACGAATAGGAATGGAATCCGCAATGCTTCCATCCAAATATGGAATATCATCTATATAAACGATAGGAGAAACGAGTGGGAGACTGCTAGAAGCTCTACAGATTTGCATCAACCGTTTTCTATCCTCTTTTTCTTCCAAATATTCTGCCTTTCCTGTAATACAATTCGTGAGAGTGAACTCACATTTTGTCTTTGATTGAAAAAAGGTATCATAATCAAAAGGATAAATTTGATTTGGATATGTGTCAAATATCATATCCATATCAAAGAAGCTTTTTCTTTTTAACATATTTTTATGATTATGATAATTATAATTCTTATCCTTTGGTATCATACAGTCTATTGTCCTGCCAATCTGTTTGGAAACCATATCCACTCCATTACATGCCCCAGCAGATACTCCTACAATATAAGAAAATTCTATTTCCTGTTCCATCAAATAATCTAATATTCCTGAAGTGAATACTCCTCGCACAGCACCTCCTTCTAAAATTAGTCCTGCCTGTTCTAGCATAATTTTTCTCCTCTCTTTTTTCTATAGAAAAAGTGTTGCAATTTTCTTTCCTCTTTGCAACACTTTTTACAATAAGCCAGCTTTAAAGTATGAAGGTATTTGTTTTTCATAGAAAATTGCGTTCTATTGTTCTTCCTCTTCTTGTTCATCTCCTACAATTTTAACTTTTCCTTGATAAAGTTCATCAATTGCCAAAGAAAGAGGTTTTGTTCCACGCTGTGGAACAAGCGGTTCTTCTCCCGCAATAATCTGTCTGGCTCTTTTCGCAGTCGCTAATACAATAGAATAACGGCTTTGTACGACTGGCTGTTCTCCGGGTTCTACATCACTATTCACTACTTCCATTAAATCTGCATAAGATGGGTGTAACATAAATTTATTCTCCTTTCGAGAAGCTTTCTAGCTCTCTTCTAATTTGATTGATAAATTCTTTATTTCTAAAAGTCCTATCATGCTCTGATTGTATAATTTGATGCATTTGCAGAGCACATCTATCGAGTTCATCATTAATTACAAAATAATCATATTTTTCAATACCTTCTGCTTCTTCTCTCGCTCTTTCTAATCTTTTCTGTATCACAGAAGCTTCTTCTGTTCCTCTCCCGATTAAACGGTTTTTCAAAATTTCCGCACTAGGCGGTGTCACAAATAACAATAATGCCTCTGGAAACTTTTCTTTTATCTGTAATGCTCCTTGTATTTCAATTTCTAAAATGACATCTTTTCCTTCATTTAACTGTTCTTTTACATATTTTTTAGGAGTTCCGTAATAATTGCTGACATATTGTGCATATTCAATAAATTCTTCTTCGGCGATCATTTTTTTAAATTCTTCCACAGTTTTAAAAAAATATTCCCTGCCATCTACTTCTCCGGGTCTTGGTAATCGGGTAGTAGCGGATACAGACAGTGCATAGTCATCATAATCTGTCATCAATTTTTTCATCAATGTTCCTTTTCCAGAACCTGCGAATCCAGAAACTACCACTAAAATTCCTTTTTTATTCATTTTCTTCCCCTCCTGATAATAATATTTTTTCTTTTGTATCAGATGGAAATCGACATGCTATTGTTTCTGGCAATAGAGCCGATAATAATACATGGTTTTCTGTAATCACAATAGATTTTGTTTTTCTTCCTTGTGTAGCATCAATTATAGTTCCTTCTTCTTTTGCTCCTTGGATCAATCTTTTAGCAGGTGCAGAATTAGAACTAATAATCGCTACTATTTTATTTGAGTTCACTAAATTTCCATATCCTACATTAATCAACATAGTATTCTATCCTTTGTCACTCAATATTTTGTATTTGTTCTCTTACTTTTTCAATTTCAGTTTTTAGATCAATCGCTCGATTTGTGATCGCTAAGTCATTCGACTTTGACAAAATGGTATTCGCCTCTCGGTTCATCTCCTGTGCCAAAAAATCTAATTTTCTTCCGACTCCATTTCCTTCTAAAAGAGCTGCTCTCATATTTTCTATATGACTTTTTAAACGTACTACCTCTTCGTCCACACAGATCTTATCCGCATAAAGCGTCACTTCTGTAATGATTCTGTCCTCTTCCAAATCAGAACCTTGCAAAAGTTCTTTCACCTTATTCTCTAACTTTTCATGATATTCCAATAAAATCTCTGGAGAACGCTCTTCCACATAAAGAACATGTGATAACATATTATCTAATTTCTGGCATAAATCCCTTTTTAAATTTTCCCCTTCTTGTATTCTAGTTTCTATCAAATTCTCTAATGCCTCTATTATTGCCTGCTCTAGTAAAAGCCATAAACTATCTTCATCTATTGTTTTTTCTTCCATAGTAAGCACTTCTGGATATCCCATTATTTCTTTTACTGTCACATCATTTTTTATATCAAATTGCTGTGCTATCTCTTTTGCATATGCGATATATTCTCTAACAAGTCCCTCATTATATTTAAGACAAATTGTATTTTCTGTTAAGTCTTCATATACAATATAAATATCTATTTTCCCTCGTTGTATGTAATTTTTCAGACATACTCTCACTCCTGCTTCAAAAAAATTTAACTTCTTTGGTATCTTAATATTAGTATCTAAATATCTATGATTAACAGATTTTATTTCTACTATAATTTTTCTTTTTCCATCTGTCTTCTCACTCCGTCCAAAGCCTGTCATACTTTTAAGCATAATTCACATGATAGAAAACTCATAAGAGCTTTCTTTTCCTCTCCTCTCACTTTTTTATTATATTGTTTCATTCTTGCTATTTTATATTAAAAATTCTACTGAAAAAATTTTTTAGTATTTCACAATTTAGTATATTTTATTTGCTATTCGCTCACTTTTTTCTTCGTCTGTCTTCTTGACCTTGATTTTCTATATAATTTTTTATTACTTCAATCGGTGCTCCACCTGTTGTAAGCAGACAAAAACTTTGACTCCAAAAATATTCTTTCCATAACTTCTGTCTAATTTGTGGAAATTCTTTTTTTAAGAGTCTACTGCTTGCACTTTTATATGCATTTATAAATTTACTGATTTGTGTATTTGGGTGTGCTTTGAATAAAATATGCACATGGTCCTTGTCATAATTCCATTCTTGTAAGGTAATATTATAATTTGGAGCAATATATTCAAAAATTTCTTTTGCTCTGGTGGAAATATTATCTTCAAATACTTTCCTGCGATATTTTACTACAAGTATAAGATGATAATGTAATAAAAATACCGAATGTGCATTACTATCTAATTTCATATTTTTTCAGCCTTTCATATATTATCGACTGAATGTATTATATCCTACCATTTTCTATTTGTCAATACTTTGCATAAAATGCACTCAACTCCTATTATAGTTCCATTTATTTTTAAATAAAAGGTTCGTTAGGACAAGTATATTTCAGAAAATTCGCGCTTTCGCTCCGTGAAAAACTACACAACTACTAAATTTCCTTTAAAACTTCTATTTTATTGCTCTCTTTCCAATATTCACAAAAATATCCATTTCCATTTCCTATCTTCCATGTATAATAGTCTAATTTAGGATACCCAAATGCCTCTAACAAAGCCATAATCGTGTTCCCATGAGTAATAATTCCTATTCTTTTATTTGGGGATATTTTATTTTTCATTATTTTTTGAAATCCCTTTATACATCTTTGTTTAAAGTCTTCTAAACTTTCTCCTCCCGGAAATGACAATATTCCCCCACCATCTATCCAAGTTTGATATGTCTTATTTCCAGTTAATTCTATATAGCTTTTTCCTTCAAATATTCCAAAATCACACTCCTGTAGTTCTGGAACGATTTGAACCTCTAAACCCTTATAGAGAATTTCTGCTGTTTCTAAGCATCTAATTTTAGGGCTGATAAATAAAATATCTAATTTAGGATAATTCCCTGCCGCCTTTCTCCTTAATAATTCCTGCTTTCCCTCTTCCGCTAAACCTTCCTCTGTTTTACCAATATAACGCTTTTCTAAATTTCCCTTCGTCGCTCCATGTCGTAATAATAATAGTTTCATTTCAGCCTCCAAAAATTATTTTATCAGTTCTTCCTATGTTTATATCTGAATAAGTTTTATGATATGATTTTCCTTTTTTTCAGATAAATATTTTTTGAATTCTGTAATCCGATTTTCATTATCATATTTTCTAATATTTATAAAACTATTCACCAATCCATCAATCTAAAAATCACATTCTCTCTATATCTCACAAACTCTTTTATATTTTTATCGGTTCTTTCTATTTTTTTCAAATAGTCATTCACATACTTTTTTTCTTTTCTTAAATTTTCTTTTTTGTCTTTTTTTCTTTTTTTATTTGTTGTATTATAGCATTGTGCTTATCGCCTTACAAGTAATATACATTTCCTAATTGTAACCGTTACTATCGCTCTTCACAAACTCGCCTATACTTATAAACTAGCATGATGAAATAACGCTTCTAAAAGAAAGTCAGCCTTAATGAGTAACCCCTACAAGATTTTTTGAATTTAGTTCTGCATAGTCTTTCACATAGCAAAAGCGCAGCTTCGTTAGAATCGATATTTCCCTGTGTGAATCTTTTAGTCAAATCGGATATTCGCAATCCGCTTCGCTACTTGCTCATAACCTCATA
>CAJUHN010000269.1 GCA_910585935.1 uncultured Lachnospiraceae bacterium
TCGCTCCGTTCCAGACGTAACGGACACTAAATTCTCGGCACGTGACCGCACCGCTCATTAAGTGCCGACGTCTTCCAAGGGGTTTCTTTTGGAATAATCCCTTGACAGAGCTAGTTTGTATCATAAGCTACTTTACAAAGCGTAACAACATTCTCTATGATAAGCTAGTTTACTAAAAATGATAGCATTTGTTACAATAAGTTAGTCTATAAATATAATAGTTAGTTTATTGATATTTCTGCAAAAAAGAAACGTATCTATACCATCGACAATAAAGTAACGCTTTCTAGGTGAGTCTTCCTTAGACAGACCCTTGGAAGACGTCGGCACTTAATGAGCGGTGCGGTCACGCGCCGAGAATTTAGTGTCCGTTACGTCTGGAACGGAGCGGAAGCGCGTCTGACTAGGGAAGACTCACCTAGAAAACGTGAACCATTCGCGCCCAACCTATTCCAACATAAAACATTAAAAGCTGAATAGTAATTTTAAAGCATATTTTTACATAAAGAAAAAACATGAAATATTTTTATAGATGTATTATAATGCAGATACCTATAAAAATCTGTAACAAATGTTACAAAATTGCTGAAAATTTTTCTATTTTTAATATATCCAAAGAAAGCTAAAATATTCAAAAAAGTATTTTATTTAGAACGAATTTCTTTCCAAAGAGAGTTATAAAGTTCTTCTGCTTCTTGTCCTAAATAATGAAAGGTTTCGCATTTTGATAAAATAGATTCCGGGGGAAATACAGCCGGATTTGTTTGATATTCTTCTGCTAATAATTCTTTTGCAGCTTTATTTGGGGTAGCATATGTGATATATTCAAAGTTTTTTATAGCAATTTCAGGTTTGCATAAAAAGTTTAAAAAAGCTTCTGCATTTTCTTTATTCTGTGCATTTTTGGGTATTACCCAGCAATCTAACCATACATTAGAACCTTCTTTTGGAATCACATAAGCGAGGTCGTCGTTTTCCTGCTGGCAATAGAGAACTTCTCCAGAATAGATAACGCCTATTGCAGCTTCATTTCCTATCATTTTATCTCGCACTTGATCAACCACATATCCCTGCACAAGAGGGCGCTGAGAGATTAATAACTCTTTTGCTTCTTGAAGTTGTGATTCGGTGATAGAATTTAGGGAATAGCCTAGATATTTTAAGGTGATTCCAAATGCATCACGAACGCTATCCTGCATTAAAATATTATCTTTATATTTTTCGTCCCATAAAACAGCCCAACTGTCAGGAGCTTCTTCTACCATTGTTGTATTATAGAGAATACCTACTGTACCCCAACAATAGGGAACACTATATTTATTTTCTGAGTCAAATTCTTTCGCAGAAATCAGTTGTGCTTCATCTATATTAGAGAAATTAGGGATATTATCGAAATTAATCTCTGCTAATAGATCATTTTCGATCATTTTTTGTATCATATAATCAGAAGGGCATACTAAATCATAAGAGATAGCGCCTGCTTCTATTACAGGATACATAATTTCATTAGTTTCAAATTCATCATAATGTACACGGATTCCAGTTTCTTTTTCAAACATGGTCAGTACTTCAGGATCAATATATTCAGCCCAATTATAAATATAGAGGTCAGAGGAATCAGAAGAATCCTGTGAGGAATCTTTATTTCCGCAACTAGCGATAGAAAAAATAGTAAGGGCAATACAAGAAAATAAAGCTATCCATTTTTTGCATTTATTTTTTTTCATATACTTCACTCCATTCTGCCTATTGGCTTAATTATTTATTATTTATCTTTTCCTTTGCTTTTGGAAGGCGGTTCACTAAGATTAAAAGAATGAGTACCGACAGAAAAAGCAAAGTAGAAAGTGCATACATTTCAGGTTTAATTCCTTTTTTTACTTCACTATAAATTTTAGTTGATAATGTATTTATCCCCCGCCCTTTGGTAAAATATGTGATGATAAAGTCATCTAAGGACATGGTAAATGATAACAGAAATCCTGATAAAATGCCCGGAAGGATATCTGGTAAAATCACTTTCCAAAATGCATAAATAGGGGTAGCTCCTAAATCTAGTGCTGCTTCATAAGAACTCTTTCCTGTCTGTTTTACTTTAGGCATCACGCTGAGAATCACATAAGGAATGTTAAAAGAGATATGCCCGATCAAGACAGTATTAAATCCCAAGGAAATATTAAATGCAATGAACATCAGCATAAATGAAATACCTGTTACAATTTCTGCATTTAGAAGAGGGATATTTGTGATTCCCATGATGATGGATTGAGGTCCTTTTTTCATTCGGTTGATACCAATACAGGCCGCTGTTCCAATGATAGTGGCGATAAAGGCAGAAAGAAACGCTAAAAGAAGCGTTAAATATAAAGATTCCATAATCGCCTGATTCTGAAAGAGTTCTATATACCATTTGAATGTAAAACCTCCCCATTTTGCACGGGATTTTGAAGCATTAAAGGAAAGTACCATTAAAGTGCCAATAGGGGCATATAGTAAAATAAAAATAAGCGCCAGATAAATGTTGCGCAGGGATTTTTTTATCATAGAACAGCTCCCCCTCCTCCTTTGTCAAATTTAAAGGTAAGTATCATATTTAAAAGGATAAAGACCATTAAAACCATAGAAAGACCAGAACCTAAATGCCAGTTATAGGCGGTGGTAAATTCCTGTTCGATGATATTTCCGATTAAATATATTTTTCCACCTCCTAATAAGTTCGAGATGACAAAAGTAGTTAAGGAGGGGATAAATACCATAGTGATACCGCTGATCACTCCAGGGATGCTGAGCGGAAAGATGATTTTAAAAAAAGTCTGAACAGAATTTGCACCGAGGTCTTTTGCGGCATGAATCACATTATCATCTATTTTAATCAAAACATTATAAATTGGCAGAACCATAAACGGCAGAAAATTATAGACCATGCCAAAAATGATGGCATAAGGAGTATTAATAATATTCAAAGAAGGAAGATGTAGTATTTCTAATAGAGTATTTAATACACCATTTTTTTCTAAAATTGTCTGCCAAGCTAAGGTGCGCAGTAAAAAGTTCATCCACATAGGGAGGATAAAAATAAATACAATAAAGCTATTTTTATTAACGCTCAATCCTTTTAAAATCATCGCTAATGGGTAGGCTAAAAGTAAGCAGATAATGGTACTAGCGAGGGAAAGCAAAAGGGAGAGCCACAGTGCCTTGAAATGTTCTGGAGTGGTAATGCTCATGAGATTTTGTAGGGTGAATGTTCCAGATTTATCTGTGAGTCCATAATATATCACAAGGCAGATGGGTATAATAGTAAATGCGATCATCCAAAATAAATAAGGACCACTGATTAAGTATTTTTTTAAAAAAGTTTTATTCATTGAAACTCACAGCCTCCTCATCTTCTGATTCTGGTTTATGCATGATTTGAATATCAAAAGGATCTATGTGAATTCCTACTTTTGTTCCGACTGCGAACATATCAGTGCTGTGTACCAGCCATTCATGTCCATTTGCCATTACATCCATTTCATAATGGACTCCTTTAAAGATCAAACCTGTGACAACACCTTCTATTGTGCCTTCTTCTGGCTTTACTAAATCAATATCTTCTGGGCGAATGACCACATCAACAGGCTGATTGATGCCAAAGCCTGTATCCACACATGCAAAGCGAGCACCTAAGATTTCCACGAGTTTGTCTTTTATCATGATGGCAGAAAGGATATTACTTTCTCCAATAAAATCAGCGACAAACGAGTTTTCAGGTTCGTTATAAATTTTTTCTGGTGTGCCGATTTGCTGAATATAGCCCTGATTCATAACTACAATAGTATCTGACATGGTGAGGGCTTCTTCCTGATCATGAGTGACATAAATAAAAGTGATTCCCAATTCATTTTTTAAACGAATGAGTTCATATTGCATATCTTGGCGTAATTTTAAATCTAATGCGCCGAGAGGTTCATCTAAAAGTAAAACCTTTGGTTCATTTACAATAGCCCTAGCGATAGCGATACGCTGTTGTTGTCCGCCGCTTAAAGATTCTGGAGAGCGGTTTCCATATCCTTCTAGATTGACTAATTTTAGGGCATATTTAATTTTATCATCAATATAAGATTTTGGTTTCTTTTTAATTTTTAAGCCAAATGCGATGTTTTCTGCGATTGTCATATGGCTGAATAAGGCATATTTTTGAAATACAGTGTTTAATGCCCTTTTATTTGGGGGGAGGTTTGTGATATCTTTTCCATCGAAAATCACTTTACCTTTATCTGGATTTTCAAATCCGCCTAAAATGCGCAGAGTAGTAGTTTTGCCACACCCACTCGGTCCTAATAGAGTGATAAATTCATTTTCTCTGATATATAGATTCAGATCGTCTAAAATGATATTGTCCCCATAAGATTTTGTGATATTGACTAAGTCAATCAATTTGTCCTGATTCATGGAAATCCTCCCTCTGTAATGATTTTAAAAACTAGGAGGTGTAGTAACCCAAAGCACAACAGCTCCTGTTTTGGTAGTGATATAGTGTTTTTGATCCGGAATAAAATAAAAGGATTCCCCTTTTTTTGCCTTGAAAGTTTTATTTCCAATATGAAGAAGAATACTTCCCTGTAAAATATAGCCAAATTCTTCTCCTTCATGTGGATTGTCTGGGTAGGTAGAGCCATTCGCCTGTAGAGTCAAGAGAATAGGTTCCATCATATTTTTTTGTGCATTAGGGATAATCCACTCGATTTTATTTTGAAGTTCTGTATCTGATTTTTCAAAATAATCGGTTTTCTTAAAGACGACTTGTTCGTCAGATGCCTCAGTAAAAAATTCATGAATATTTGTGCCAAGGCATTGTAAAATATCGATTAAGGTTGCAATAGAAGGAGAGGTTAAATCTCTTTCTAATTGTGATATAAAGCCTTTTGACAGCTCTGCACGATCGGCGAGTTCTTCTTGTGTGAGTCCTTTTAGAATACGAAGTTCTTTTATTTTAGAACCAATTTCCATAGTTTCCCTCCTGTGCCAGCATATAGTATATGGCTTAGCGAAAATAAACAATAAGTTTAGTAATAGTAAACAGTAACAATTATACACTTATCCTTATCAAAGTCAATACATTTTTTTAAAATAAATTTATTAATTTATCTTAACAAATGGAATTGTTTATGGTAGTATGAACATAGAAAAAGAATCGTAAAGATAAGACTAAATGAATATATTTGTGGAAAACTATAATGGGATAGGGGATTGGGAGAGGTAAGAAGGGGGGGGGCGCTCTGGCAAGGAAGTATTCCAACGAAGCCGCGCTTTCGCTCCGTTCCAGACGTAGCGGGCACTAAATTCGCAAATCCCGCTTC
>CAJUHN010000270.1 GCA_910585935.1 uncultured Lachnospiraceae bacterium
ACCGCTACGTCTGGAACGGAGCGAGAGCGCGGCTTCGTTGGAATAGGTTCTTGCCAGAGCGAACCTTTGATTTTTAAGATTTTACAATATTTTATTAAATTCCTACTTATATTCCATCATATAAAAACTAATCATTAAATGCATGAATATATCATGATTTTTCAGAGAAAAACCAGTCAATTCTTCCATTTTATTGAGTCTATACAACAATGTATTGCGGTGAATATGTAGTTCGCTGGCAGTTGCCGCGGTATCACATAGGTTATATATATAAGCACGTAAAGTAGCAAGAAAATCCGTAGAGTGTTTTCGGTCGTAATCTCGTACTTGAAAGATGACAGGAGAAATATAATTACTCTGTGGCATCTGCTCAATCCGGGGAGCGAGAATTGCCGACAGATAATAGTCAGAATAAGAATGGATTCGGTATTTCTGATCGGCATGTTGACCGAGCATCAGCGCGTCTTCCGCCTGAATCTGATAATTTACTGCCTCTAATAAATCATAAAAATAATTACTAGACCCACAGTGAGCATTAAACTTAACCAGAATATTGTTGAATTGCTTTTCTCCCAAAGCAGGATTCCCATTTAGACTCAGATTATACTGTAGAATATAAAGAATATTATGCTGAATCAACCCCAACTGATAAGGAAATAACTGCTGAATTGTCTTTTGAATATAAGATAATACATTTCTTTCCTGTTTATCTTTTGTTCCTACTGTTACAATCCGATAAGGTGGATTCAGACTGAAACCAATATTTTTAAACCAAAGTTCCAACTGCTTTTTGGTATGAATCCGATTATTAAACAGTTCACCGATAAATACTTTTTGATAGGTATTATAGATACTGTTTTCTGTATCATTATCCTTAAAGAAAAATGCGAGGGCATCTTGAATAATCTCCATCGCCTTCATGCGATCTGGAGTAATCTGATCTTGTGTACATTGCATAGTGACATAACCTTCTATGATATCATTTACTCTAATAACCCCTTGAATTTTAGGATATAACGGATTGACATCACCCCAGTTCACAACAAAAGGAGCTTTTTTCTCATTGACAGACTGCATAATTCCCTGTTCATACATATGAATGGCGATGTCAGTTTCATACCCTCGATGCTCTAACAGATAATCCCAATAATAATCTCCTGTTTTTTGCTGTGGAGCGATGCCAAACAGATTATACATAATATCTACCGTCAAAATAGGAACACCTACAATCTCATAACACACTTCCATTAATTTCTGAATATTTCCAGAGGGAAGAATCTTAAATATATTTTCATACAAAAGTAAAAAATCAATCATATTTTTTCTCCATTCCGAAAGCAATATCACATTCTAGCTTTTACATAATTTTCATAGTCATTTTCTTTATTATATAAAGAAAAATAAGAAAAATCCATAGAAAAAGACAACATTATAAGAAAAAATCTTTTATTAACAGAGTATAAGAGAAATATTTACAAAATAAAAATCACTTTATAGAAAAAACAGAAAAATATATTCGACAGAATATTCAGATGATTTGTGCATCTGCACAAAATAGCTTATTTTATTTCAGAATGTCGCATGATGATTATTTCGCCTGTCTATTATATAATGAACAAAAGACATGAATTTAGAAAGGAAGATAAAAAAATGGCGATGAATTTTGATTTGACAGGAAAAGTAGCAATGGTAACAGGAGCTTCTTCTGGACTCGGCGCACAGATGGCACAGGCATTAGCAGACCAAGGAGCAGATGTCGTGATTCTTGCGAGAAGATTAGAACGTCTAGAAACACTTGCAGGAAATATTCGGGCAGCCGGAAGAAAATGTCTTCCCATAAAATGTGATGTGACAGATGAAACGAGCATTAAGGAAGCAGTAGAGAAAGCCGAAGAAGAATTTAAAAAAATTGAGATTTTAGTGAATTGTGCAGGCGTATGTGAGTACTCAGAAGGTATCCATGATCATACAACAGAACAATGGGATAAAGTTCTAGATACCGATTTAAAGGCAGTTTTTCTAGTGACAAGAGAAGTCAGCCGCCTGATGAAAAAACAGAATTATGGTCGTGTCATTAATATTGCCTCTGTAGGAGCAATACAGGCAGGACCAAGCCAGATTGGATATTTCGCAGCCAAAGGCGGTGTCATAAATCTCACCAAAGCGATGGCAGCAGATATGGCTTCTTACAACGTATTAGTAAATGCAATAGGACCGGGCGTGTTCCGAACAGAGATGACAGAAGGCGCTATAGATTCCGAAGGCTCTCAAGTCCTGAAAAACCGCTGCTGCATGAAACGCTTTGGAGAAGAAGGAGAACTAAACGGAGCATTAATCTATTTCGCATCGGATGCATGTACGTATACAACAGGTCAAACTCTCTTTATCGATGGCGGAATGACATCCATGCTATAAAGAAAGTTTTTTAGAAGGAGAAAAGATATGGGATACGAAAAATTATTTACCCCTTTTAAAATCGGAAAAATGGAAGTGAAGAATCGTCTGGTTATGTCACCTATGGGAACAAACTCAGCGTTCACAAACGGAAGAAAAGACGCACAAGAAGTGGACTATTTTATAGAGAGGGCAAAAGGCGGCGTCGGCATGATCATCATGGGCTGCCAACCATTAAATGAGAAGATCGCACAGGGTTCTATGGAAGGATATATGGATACCTTCACCGTATTGCCAGCACTGACCTCTGTCTGCGATGGCGTACATAGATATGGAACGAAAATTGTCTGTCAGATCAGTCCCGGTACTGGAAGAAATGCATTTCCAGATACCTTTGGCAATCCTCCGATTTCTGCATCCGCGATTCCATCTGTATTCAATCCAGATATGTTGTGTCATGCTATGACCGTAGAAGAAATTAAAGAAATGATGGAAGGCTTTAAATTCGCGGCAGGCGTCGCTATGGATGCAGGCTATGATGCAGTTGAAATTCACGCACACGCAGGTTATCTGATTGACCAGTTTATGTCCCCTGTATGGAACAAACGAACAGATGAATATGGGGGGAGTCCAGAAAACTGTGCGAGATTCCCAAGAGAGATCATTCGTTCCATTCGCAGTGTTGTAGGAGCAGATGTGCCGATTCTATTCCGCATTTCTCTCGATCACAGATTTGAAGGCGGTCGTACAATCGAAGACAGTTTGAAGCTCCTAAAATTGCTAGAAGAAGAAGGCGTAGATGCCTTTGATATCGATGCAGGCTGCTACGAAACCTTAGATTACATCTTTCCACCATCTTATCTAGGAGAATCTTGTATGTCCTATGTGACAGAACAGGCAAGAAAAGCTGTCAAGACTCCTCTTTTAAATGCCGGAACACACAATCCAGATTCCGCTCTTGCACTTTTAGAAACAGGAAATGTAGATCTAGTTATGATGGGACGTGCACTGATTGCAGACCCAGAACTTCCAAAGAAACTATTAGAAGGAAGAAGAGAAGATGTAAGACCTTGCCTGCGCTGTAATGAGTATTGTATCGGGCGCATCTGGAATAAACATACCAAATTAAGCTGTGCGATCAATACACAAGCGATGGAAGAAGTTCGTTTTGAGATTAAAAAGACAGATAACCCCAAAAATGTAGTTGTCATCGGCGGTGGACCAAGTGGTATGGAAGCGGCGAGAGTCGCAGCGATAGAAGGGCATAAAGTAACACTGTTTGAGAAAAATGCAAAACTCGGCGGCGTAATGGGCGATATCTGTACCGCAAAATTTAAATCTAATATCGCTGCATTCACAAAATGGTATGAAGTACAATTGAAAAAACTAGGTGTAAATATCCATCTGAATACAGAGATTAACGGAAATGAAACGATTTTAGAGGAATGTGATAATATCATCATTGGTTGTGGCACGAAACCGATTATTCCTTCGATTCCCGGAATAAATAGCAATAATGTGGTCACAATCCTTGACACTCATAAAAATCCATCACTTATAAAAGGAGAACATATTATTATCTGCGGCGGCGGAGCTTCTGGATGCGATGGAGCATTAGAGATAGCAGCTGAAATGGGTAAAAAAGTTACGATTATAGAAATGCTTTCAGAGTGTGCAAAAGATGTAATGTTCATTAATAAGATCTCTTTGATGAATGCATTAGCTGAAAATCATGTTCAAATACTTACAGAAACAAAAGTAATTTCTATTCAGGAAGATGGACTGACAGTAGAAAAGAAAGATGGAACACAGGAAGTCTTGAAAGCAGATACGATAATTTCTGCATTTGGTATGAAACCAGATCTCACGACAGTAGATGCAGTAAAAGCAAAATATCACACAAAGACGAGAGTTGTAGGAGATAGTAATAAACTAGGCAAGATTGGAGAGGCAGTAAGAGAGGGATTCTATGCAGCAACAAGTCTAGAATAGAATTAAATAATAAAAGGAATAAGAAATGAAATAATCATTACTTTCTTTATTATATTCCTATATCAAAAAGCAGGAAATCTTAAGATTTTTAAGATTTCCTGCTTTTTTGGGGAACATTTTGACGAAAAGGATCGCGCAAGGAAGAACCTATTCCAACGAAGTCACGCTTTCGCTCCGTTCCAGACGTAGTGGTACTAAATTCGCAGCCCTTTACAGGGCTACTCATTAAGTACCAACGTCTTCCAAGGGGCTTCTTTTGAAATAGGTTCTTCCTTGCGCTAGTTTCTGGTTTTTTCTAGGAAATAAAAATCACTCTCAGTAAGAAAGGGTGTAATTTTTATATCTCTAAATTAATATTACAACATTGTATAAATAATTAAGCAAAACTATATTGCCACTCAAGTTATATTTATATATTTTACTATTATGAAAGTACTAATAAGTTCATAATTTACTTAAAAATTAATATAATGATATACTAACTTATTTTTAGAGAGATATAAAAATTTCTAAGAAGTCAAAAGGAAAAGGAGAAATTAAGTTTTTTCAGCAGAATAGCCAAAAACTAGCTAAGCCAAGTACCTATTCCAAAAGAAGCTCCTTGGAAGACGTTGGCACTTAGCAAACAGACCTTTATGGTCTGTGCGCTTAGTACCACTACGTCTGGAACGGAGCAAAAGCGCGGCTTCGTTGGAATAGGTACTTGGCTTAGCGAACCGAACCTAGTTATACCACACCACTCACAGCATCTGATTTTATTTTCGGATATATTCTGCCTATTTTGCCGATTGCCGTCATACAGAGTGTGATTTGTTATATCGTTGTTGTAATCCTTGGGCTTTTGCTCATGTGAGATAAAGAAGTAAAAGAAATGTAAAAAATTTTGCCGTTCCCTGTCCGGCTGACTGCCGGACGGGTCGGGCTTTA
>CAJUHN010000271.1 GCA_910585935.1 uncultured Lachnospiraceae bacterium
AACGGAGCGAAAGCGCGGCTTCGCTGGAATACTTCCTTGCCGCAGCGCCCCCTTTGACTTTAAAGCTGAACTGTAACATTTTCTTCTATTCTAAAAAACTCATTTCCTTTATTTTTTCTTATTTTAAACCTACTGTAAACACAGATCTGCACATTCTTTATTCACAGCAGAAATATGGATAGAACATTCTGATACAAATTGATAATTGATATCTAAGGAATAGTCAATGTTAATATTAATTCTGTCTTTTTTTTCCTCTACATCAATTTTATTCGCATATAGACCAATCAGCAAATTTCCAAATGGAGTATTATAATAAGTCATGTTTTTATGCTTTTCTTCAAATACCATATGCACATTCGCTGCTCCCTTTTTTGTGATATCCACTATCTTATCATTAAATTTAATAATATTCTTAGTGATTCCATCTAAGCCTTCTATTCTCTCTTCAAATAATAGATAATGCTTTTCATTGCGATTATAATAATCCCCTTTTGTAATCACTTCAATAGAATTATCTAAATTGTCTATAAACTGTAATCCACAAATAGACACTAATACCTCTTTCTTCATATTTAATTTCTCCATTTAATAGTCTTCAATATTGATTTTCATAGTATTTTCAGCAGAATAAGTGAGTATATTTTCCGCAAACTGTTGAAATTTATCCACAGTATCACTGACATAAAAGGCATATGGATTTTCTGATTCTGCTATTTCTTTTTGATTTTCTAGCCCTTTCTGTTTTAAAAGCTCCTTTAATCCTCTCGCTGTTTCATATGCTGGATTCACTAAAATAACCTGCTCCCCCATAATCTGACCGATTAATTTTCTCATCAGGGGATAATGGGTACACCCTAAGATTAAAGTATCAATCCCCTCTTTTTTTAAATCTTTTAAATAGTGTGTGGCGATTTCAGCGGCAATCGAACTCTTTAAAAACTCCCCTTCTTCTACTAATGGAACAAAAAGAGGACATGCCTTTCCTATCACTGTCAAATTGGGATTTAAGTCTTGAATAAAATGACTATAGATCTTACTTCTCACTGTTGTTTCTGTCCCAATAATTCCGATCTTTCCATTTCTTGTGGCTTTAATTGCAGTTTTTGCCCCCGGCTTAATTACTCCGATAATGGGCATATCTAATTCTCCCCGTATTTCTTCTAAAGCCACTGCACTCGCAGTATTACACGCTACTACGATAGTTTTTACTTCTTTTGTTTTCAGAAATCGTATAATTTGTCTGGAATATTTTAAAATGGTATCTCTTGACTTATTTCCATATGGCACTCTGGCAGTATCTCCGAAATATACTACTCTCTCTTTTGGAATCTGACGTATAATTTCTCTCATCACAGTTAATCCACCAACTCCCGAATCGAATACGCCGATAGGAGCTTCTGCTCTTTGCATATGTTTCTACCTCCCCATATCAATCTGTCCGTTTCATAGTTAGTTCTCTACTGAACTGTCCTTTCCAAAGCAAGTTCTATCAAATTTTCAATTAAATCTGCTTTTTTCATGCCTTTTGCCTCCCAAAGCATAGGATACATGCTGATTCCTGTAAAGCCCGGAAGAGTATTTATTTCATTGAATATCACTTCATTTGTATTCTCTTTCAAGAAAAAGTCTACTCTTGATAAGCCATATCCATCTAAAGCTTTAAAAATTTTTACTGCATCTTTTCGGATTTCTTCTTCTTTTCCCTCTGGCAGCACAGGAGAAATCACTGTCTTGGATTCTTGACTATTATATTTTGCATCATAATCATAAAAATCTGCTGCCGCTAGAATTTCTCCGATTCCAGATGCTTTTACTTCCATACCGCCTAACACAGCACACTCTAATTCCCTTCCGATTATCGTTTCTTCCACTAAAATCTTTCTGTCATGTTTTGCTGCTTCTTTTAATCCACTCTCTAATTCTTCTCTGTTTTTCGCCTTGCTCACCCCACAAGAAGACCCTGCGTTAGATGGCTTAATAAAAACAGGATAAGGTAAAACACTTTCCACTCTCTCTATCACATGTTTCATATCTACAAATTCTCTTTTTTCTACTGCTACATAAGCAGCCTGTCGAATCCCCAAAGTATTCACCACAATTTTTGTATACCATTTATCCATCGCAATACTAGAAGTGAGTACTCCACAGCCGACATAAGGTATTTTTGCCAATTCTAAAATCCCTTGAACTGTTCCATCTTCCCCATATAAACCATGAAGAACAGGAAAAACAACATCTACTCTGTGTTTTGTCACATTATTTTCTTCTATGAATAAAACTGCTTTATCCATCGCATCTGGTGATAAGATTGCCTCTATCTTTCCATTTTTCCATGTCCCATCTGAAATCTCTTCCACAGAATTTACTTTTATCCATTTCCCCTCTTTTGTGATTCCGATTAATATAAGCTCATAACACTCTTTCTTTATATTAGAAATAATATTGACAGCGGATAAACAAGAAACTTCATGTTCTGAAGACTGCCCTCCGAATAAAACCGCAACTGTTTTTTTCATCGTTCAAAATCCTTTCTTTTTTCTTCTTTTTTTCTATTCTGATTCATACTTTTATAATGTATGCCCTCTATGATTTTTATAGTATTTTTTTCGATAACCTCATTCATTTTACTCTGTCTAAAAAAAATATTCAACCTTTTTGTATAAATTCCATTTTGAACGGAAACACTCCAAATATTCTAGCAGAACTAAATTCTTATATTTTTTATACTATAATAATTTTAGAAAGAAGGCAGCATCTTATGAGAAGAAATTTTCATCACAGAGCATACAAAACTATTCAAAATATTCTCTTATTTACTTTTTCTATTCTCATTTGGATTCTAGGAGGCGTATTTTTACATACGATGAAAGAAAATAAAGCTTTAGCTGTACAACAGGGATTAGCAGAAGAAGTAGTGCGCTTTCATGTGATTGCCAATAGTGACAGTCAAAACGATCAGGCGCTTAAATTATTAGTAAAAAATGCTGTCTTGGAATATATGTCTGAACCACTTGCGCGCTGTAGCAGTGCTCAACAGGCACTTCAAGTTTTAGAAGAAAACACCGTTTCTATTATCCGCATCGCCAAAAAAGTAGTGCGTGAAAATGGCTATGACTACTCTGTCACCGCTTCTATTGAAGATATCTATTTTCCAGAAAAATCTTATGGAGATGTCAATTTTCCGGAAGGAATCTATACTGCGTATCGCATTATAATCGGAAAAGGAGAAGGAGCAAATTGGTGGTGTGTCCTCTATCCCCCTCTCTGTTTTTTAGATATCACTCATGGTGTTCTTCCAGAAGCTTCTAAAGAAGTTCTAAAACAAGCTCTCACAGAAGAAGAATATTCAGCAATTACAGACGAAAATTGGAATCCAGACCGAGTAAAAATAGAATTTAAACTGCTCCCCTTTTTAAATGACTTTATTTCTTAATTATTCTCCTTTTATCTTTTGAGATATCGTGGATTCCTGATTTTCAATATGGCGGTGGACTGCTAATTTCGCCGCCTCTGCATCTCTTCTTTTAATACACTCTACAATCTCAATATGTTCTGCTACCAGTGTACTTCTCTTTCCTTTTTCTTTAATATATTCTACCCGATAGCGATACATCTGTTCTCTGAGATTGTTTAACATCTGCACTAACTTATCATTACATGTATATTTATAAATAATATCATGAAAAGCCACATCCATTTCCGCTATTTTTGTTAAATCATCTCCTTTTGCTTCCTCTTCAAAAGCAGAAAGCTGCTCTTCTAATTCCAAAAAACCTTCTTCTGTCATTCTCTTGCAGGCGAGTTCCGCTGCTAATTCCTCTAAAACTTTTCTCACTTCTAATACATCTCTGAGGCTTTTTTCTGTGATACTCGCCACTTCTGCTCCCTTTCTAGGAATCATAATGACAAGCCCTTCTAACTCTAGTTTTCTAATCGCCTCTCTCACTGGGGTACGACTCACGCCTAAATTCTGCGCGAGCTGAATCTCCATCAGCCGCTCGCCCGGTTCTAATTCCCCTTTCAAAATTGCCTGTCTCAATGTATGAAACACCACATCTCTCAACGGCAAATAATCCCCTATATTCGCTTTTAAATCCTCTTTCATTTCATTCTCCATTTCTACGCCGTTGAAACATATCCCTCTAAAACACGGCGTTATCACATTATATTCAAATCTTTTTTACTCCCTTACGTTATAAAAAGTAGTCAAATACGACTGTTTCGTAAGACCCTTTATCTTTTCCCATGCCGCCTGCGCCTGTTTTTCTTCTATAAAAAGTCCGAATACTGTCGGTCCGCTTCCACTCATTAAAGCATTTAATGCTCCTTGTTCCTTCATCACATTTTTGATATCTTCTATGACAGGATACGCTGGAATAGTCACCGTTTCCAATACATTTTCCAACCTCTCTGCAATTCCTCTGATATCCTTTTTCTTTATATTTTCTATTATTCCATCAATATCAGGATGAGAATTTAACTCTTGCAGCTTTAAATTCTCATAGACAAACCTTGTGGATACACTGATCGCTGGTTTAGCGATTAAAACTTTACAAGAAGGCACAGAAGGAAGGGACGTCAATTTCTCTCCTATCCCTTCTGAAAGTGCTGTGCCCCTCATGATACAATAAGGAACATCTGCTCCCAGTTTTATCCCTCTTTTCATCAATTCCTCTAACGATAATCCTAAATGAAACATACGGTTCATTCCAAATAAAACAGCAGCGGCATCACTGCTCCCTCCTGCCATACCTGCCGATACAGGAATATACTTTTTTAGATGAATTTGAATCCCTTCTTTTATTTGAAATTCTTCTATCAATAAATTAGCTGCTTTATACACCAGATTGTCCTGATTTGTAGGCAGATAATATAAATTCGTCTTCACTTCTATCCCCGAATTTTTCTTTTTCACCAATTCAATCCTGTCATATAGATTGACCATCTGCATCACCATTCGGACTTCATGATAACCATCTTCTCTTTTTCTCAATACATCTAACCCAAGATTAATTTTTGCATATGCTTTTAATTTCATACTATTCATAAAAATCTCCACTCTCCGCTATATCAAACAAGATCCTTTTCTTATTTCTTGTATCTTGTATTTTGTATACATTATAACACTAATCCATTTACTTGTCTATTTGTTTTTGTTAATCAAAGAAGCTTAATTATCAAGGTTCAGGAATTTTATTACTGTTTGAAGATGTTGCGAATGGTTCGCACAGGGACATACCTATTCCAACGAAGCCGCGCTTTCGCTCCGTTCCAGACGTAATGGTACTAAAT
>CAJUHN010000272.1 GCA_910585935.1 uncultured Lachnospiraceae bacterium
GTACCAACGTCTTCCAAGGGGCTTCTTATGGAATACTTCCTTGCCTCCGCTAGTTTATTAAATTTTCTAGAAAGTGAAAGAAATTCTTTTTACATTTCGTGCTGATAAATGCCTGTATAGAAAAGCTTTTATCAGGATATTTAAGAGCTTTTTATTTTTGTAAACTGTTTCACGGCAGATATTATTTTATAGTTTAGAGTAGAATAACAACAATCTTATTTTGTAGCCTTGCCTATATGATAAACTAGCACAGGAAGGGGAAGGTCTATTCCAAAAGAAGCCCCTTGGAAGACGCTTGCCCGTTAATGAGCAATTCCGATAGGAGTTGCGAATTTAGTGTCCGCTACGTCTGGAACGGAGCGAGAGCGCGGCTTCGTTGGAATAGACCTTCCCCTTCCTGTGCGAACCTTTGAAAAAATGTTTTACATGATTTTTTTAGCTCTTATTTATGGGTTATATGAACTTCGTAACATGAGAAAAGACAGGGAAAAAACTTGACAAATGCGAAAAAGTTATTTATTATTAAAATAACATTTGAATAAAAATGTCTTCAGGGCAGGGTGAAATTCCCGATTGGCGGTAAAGTCCGCGAGTGTAATACACAGATTTGGTGTGATTCCAAAACCAACAGTAATAGTCTGGATGAAAGAAGATAAGGAGAAATAGAACATAAAAAGGATTGTTTCATGGAAAATAGAAACAATGCTTTTAGAATTCTATAAAATCTTAACACCTGAAAGGCATTTCGCTTTTTCAGGTGTTAATTATTTTTTAGGAGGAGATTTCTATGAACGAAAAAACCAAAAAAATCACTATAATCGGCATGTTATGTGCAGTTTCTTATTTGGTTATGATGGTGGGCAGAGTTCCCCTTGTACCAGCGGTATCCTTTTTAAAATATGATCCAAAAGATGTGATAATTGTAATTGGAGGCTTTATTTTTGGACCGATGGTTTCTTTTTTGATTTCGCTTATTGTATCTGTTGTGGAGATGTTATCTGTAAGTGAAACGGGAATTATAGGTCTTATTATGAATGTAATTGCTACTTGTAGTTTTGCGTGTATTGCAGCTTTTGTCTATAAAAAGAAACATACCATGTCAGGTGCGATTTTAGGATTAGGATTAGGGATTATCTGTATGACAGCGGTGATGCTTTTGTGGAATTATTTTATCACTCCTATTTATATGGGATATCCAAGAGAAGCAGTAGTAGAGCTATTATTGCCAGCATTTTTGCCTTTTAATTTAATAAAGGGAGGAATTAATTTAGGAATTACTTTATTAGTTTATAAGCCAATCGTGACAGCACTCAGAAAGGCACATCTTATCCATGAATCGGAAAATACGGACAAAAAAAGTACTTATATAGGAACAATCGTTGTTTCTAGTTTTATCTTGGTGAGCTGTATTTTATTTGTTTTAGTGATGAAGGGTACTATTTGATGAAAAAGGAACAATTTTTTTCTGTTTATGTTATAATAGAGAAGAAAGTTTTTTATGTTATCTATTTAAAAAATTTTTGAATTGTTCTATAGAAAGGAGGGGAGAAGAATGATTTCTAGAAGTAAAATTAAGGTGAGATATGCAGAAACAGATCAGATGGGAATCGCACATCATTCTAATTACCCTATTTGGTATGAAGTGGCGAGAACCGACTTAATGAAAAAAATGGGGATGACATATACACAGATAGAAGAACAAGGCTTGATTGTTCCTCTATTAGAATTACAGTGCAAATACATTTCAGCCGCTTATTTTGAGGATAATCTCATTGTAGAAGCTTCTTTAAAAAATGCTACGGCGGTGAAGTTAGAGTTTGAATATGCCATTTTTAGAGAAGGAGACGAAAAGCCTTTAAATGTGGGGCGGACGCTCCACGCACTGGTAGGGAAAGATTTAAGACCAGTAAATGTAAAAAAAGAGTATCCTGAGCTTTATCAGAAATTAATCAGTGCAGTGGAAAATGAAAGCCCGTTATTAGAAGAGAAAAAAGAGGAGTAAAATTTAGGAATTCATTTTTTCGTGTTCTTTTTTTAATTCTTTATAAAGAGTGATAGAATCCCAAGTTTGATTAGACGGAGTGAGAACTGCTTTTAGATTCACTTTTGGAATCTTATTAGAGCGAAAACGGAGCAGCACTTCGTCTAATTGTTTTTCTGTAAAACCTTTAAAGACTAACATTTCTTCTAAAAAACCTTCTCCTTCATAAGGAGTATCAACAGTTGGAATATCAGAGATACCAGCTAAAACACCGATTGGTTTATTATAATCTTTTTTCTCTATTGTCTTGATGTGAATTTTTAACTGAATGAAAATAAATTTTATTTTTCGACTTTTTTCTGCGCTTATATTATATAATAAAGCAGTTGCTTGAGTTTGAAACATAAAAACTCCTTTCTAGCCATTATTTTTTCTTTATTATATCTTTTAAAAAGGAGATTAGCAACTGCTTTTTTGGATTTTTAAATTTATGAATTTAACGGTTTTCGATACTTTTTACTATCAACTCAGAAGAAGTTTCCCAATTTCCAAACATATAGATAGTATACATCATATTTGCTTTTATTTCGATAGAAGAGGAAACTAAAGGTGTGACATTTCCATATCCGGGCAGGAAGAAATTGGTTAAAATCACAGGAAGATTATCTAAAATATCAATATTAGAAGTATTACCAGACAGTGTATAAGGGGTTTGTGCGATATAGTATTCATATTTGCCGGGTCTGGCTTGCTTATAGGAGGTTATCTCTTTATATCGTATATCGGAAAATGCGATTCTTCCATCTGTTAAAACGACATCCATAGCAGGGCTATTATAGATAAGGTTGACAGCACGCAGACAGCCACGATTTTTAGGACGGTTTTGACAGAGTTGATCAGAAATTCTCAATATATTCAATCCGTTTGTAGCTCGAATAATGGCAAGTGTGATAGTTTCATTTGTATTAAATGGAATACGACCTCTAAATAATACGATGCCAGGATTCGATGCACTGGTAATCGTTACAATATAGAATCCATCTTGAATTTGATAATAATTAGAAGTATTAGTAAAAGAAAGGTCTGTTGCAACATTTTTCAATCCAATAGAAATATGAACAGAACCATAGCCAGACGCTGCATGAAGAAAACGAACAGTAGAAAATCCTGCGGTATTATTTTGGGAAGAGTGAAAATTTTGTATATTATTTTCAGGTTCTTCCATGATAGGTGGAAGCGGAGTGATAGGAATATTTTCTTCTGGAGCAGGAATTTGATTATTGTTTTGAGGATTTCCCATGATAGGTGGAAGTGGAGTAACAGGAATATTTTCCTCTGGAACAGGTATGGCAGGAATATTGTTATCAGATTCAGGATTTCCAATTATAGGAGGTAGAGGAGTGGTAGGAATATCCTGAATAGTGATATTATTTTGTCTATATATTCTGCTTGCATCATACATATCAGATATAAACTCCTTCATTTTAGATCTACTTTATTATATTATATGTGAAATGTAGGTGTTTGTGATTAGAATTATAAAAGGACAGAGGAAACAAAAAATATATATTTATAAAAAAATTCTTTGGAAATTTTTATCAGTTCATAATGAATAAATATTTCTTTTTCGATTAAAATATGCTATAATAATTCGTGATCTGAAAAGAAAAATGGAAAAAAGAAAAGAGGATATTTTATGGGAGAAAAGAGAACATGGAAGGAAGCTGTCAAAAAACTGGAAAAGTGTTTTTTGATGTTGGTAATTAGTTTTTTAATAGGAACAACAGCGTTTCAGACATCTGTATATGCAGTTGATACACAGATAGGACAGGAGAAACAACAAGAAGATGTACAGTCAGAACAGATGCCATTACAACAGGAGGGAGAAGAGGGAACTTCGTTTTTGATGGTATTTATGATTTTAATTGTATTTTTAGTGATTGTGGTTGTGATTGTAGTGGCTACTTCTGTTTCTACTCTAGGTGCTGTTATGAGTAAACAATCAGATGATTAAAGAAAATATAGGATAAAAAAGAGTAGTTTATAGAAGAATAATAGGGAATAAAAATCTGATAGATAATACCTTAATGTTATTGTCTATCAGATTTTTATTTCCAAGGGCAACGAAGTCAAATGGCTGTTTGCAGACATTTGGCTCATTGCTTACAGTGGGGGATTTAACCTCATCAAGGAAGTCCCCCGCTTCTAAGCCGCCAAGGCGAAAGCGGTGGGTTGGGACTTCCTTGTTTCCGTGGGAGTGCAGACTCCCACGGAAAAGCTGCGATAGCAGCTATGAGGTTATGAGCAAGTAGCGAAGCGGATTGCGAATATCCGATTTGACTTGTTAGGGGAATCGTTTGTTTTTCATATGAAAAAATAATCTGTTATTTTAGATGATAAAATAAAATTTTACATGTATAAGTGAGTTGGTAGACGGAATTGCGAGTATAAGGCAGTAATGATAGAAAAAATTATAAGGATACAAAATGTAATAAATCAGAAACAGGTTTGCGTTTTGGAATAGAAGGGGTTTCATCTGGATATCCAATAGCGATGAGAGCTGCTAACTCATGTGTTGGCGGCAAATTTAAGAGATTGCTTATTTTTTCTTCGTCAAAAATCCCTAAAATAACAGAACCGATATCTAATGTATGTGCAGCTAAACAAAAGGTTTGAGCTGCGATTCCAGCATCAAACATCTGCCAGCCAGTCCCTTTTGAGGTAGAAAAAGAGCCATCTCTTTCATAGCCGCTTCTGTTTTTTAAGATTGTTAAAGCGATCAAAACGGGTGCTCCTTGAATGATAGTTCCATTATTAGGATGAGAAGAGGTACATTCTGTAGCGATTTTGAATTTTAGATTGGAATCTTCTATCGCAAAATAGCGCACAATCTGTGTGTTTTTCCAAGAGGGAGAAAAAGAAGCTGTTTCTATAATTTCCTCTAAAATAGAATGTGCAATAGGGTCTGGTTTAAATTTTCTAATGCTTCTGCGAGTTTTAATACAAGAAATGGTTTCCATGTGATAATTTCCTCTTTTCTATAATTTTTAAAGGTATTTTAAAATATTTGGTAAAAGATGTCAAGAAAGGTATTTTACAAAATTTATAAAAAGGTTATAGGACAGTCTGATTTGAAATTAAAAAGGGACGCTCCGGCAAGGAAGTATTTAGGCGAAGCCGCGCTTTCGCTCCGTGTAAGACTACGCGGTACTAAATTCGCTGTTTCGCTTCTTGCGAAACCGCTTATTAAGTACCGACGTCTTCCAAGGGGCTTCTTATGGAAT
>CAJUHN010000273.1 GCA_910585935.1 uncultured Lachnospiraceae bacterium
GTCTGGAACGGAGCGAAAGCGCGGTTTCGTTGGAATAGTTCCTTGCCTGTGCGAACCTTTGGTCAATCAGTCAATCATATACCCATAACACCTTTTATATCATTTACACTGCAAGACTTTAAAGCAATATAGTGTTGACAAATCTCTCTTCCTATCTTACAATAGACTTCGTGAAAAGTTTCTATAAACTAAAACTATAACAATTTAAAAATATAATTGAGAAGCAGAATAGGAGAAAAGTTATGATTATTGTAATGAAGCCAAAAGCAAGTGAAGAGGCAATTAAAAATATTATTCAGATTATTGAAAAAAATGGTCTGCAATCTCATCTATCCCGCGGAGATGAAGTTACTATTATCGGTGTGGTAGGTGATAAAACCAAATTAGTAAATCAATCTTTGGAATTAGCGCCAGAAGTGGATAAAATTGTTCCTGTAACAGAATCTTATAAGCTGGCAAATAAAAAATTTCATCCTCAAAGTTCCACTATTTTAGTGGATAATGTTTCCATAGGACCTGATACATTCACTATCATGGCTGGACCTTGCGCGATTGAAAGTGAAGAGCAATTAGTGAGTACAGCAAAGGCTATCAAAGCATCTGGTGCGACAATGCTGCGCGGTGGGGCATATAAACCAAGAACCAGTCCTTATGCTTTTCAAGGTTTAGAAGAAGAAGGGCTTAAATATATGCAAACTGCAAAACAAGAAACAGGTCTTCGTACTATTTGTGAGGTGACCAGTCTTCCTGCTTTAGAAACTGCTATAAAATATGTGGATATGCTTCAAATTGGTGCTAGAAATATGCAAAATTTTAGTTTGCTAAAAGAGGTAGGAAGATCGAAACTCCCTGTTCTTTTAAAAAGAGGACTCGCTGCTACGATTGATGAATGGCTCAATGCAGCGGAATATATTATTTCAGAAGGAAATCCAAATGTAGTTTTATGTGAGCGCGGTATCCGCACTTTTGAAACTGCTACTAGAAATACTTTAGATATCAGTGCTATTCCTGTTATTCATAGTAAAAGCCATCTGCCTATCTTAGTAGATCCAAGTCATGCTACAGGTGTTAGAAATTATGTTGAACCTCTTTCTAAATGTGCTGTTGCCGCTGGTGCAGATGGATTGATGATTGAAGTTCATCCAAATCCTCCTTGTGCATTGTCAGATGGACCACAATCTCTCACTTTTGAACAATTTGATACATTATGCGAGGATATTCGTCCTTATGTACAACTTGCTAAAAGGAGTTTCTAATGGATATCACGATTGGTTTTCTGGGGCTTGGTTTAATTGGCGGTTCTATCGCCAAGGGAATCAAGCGTCATCATAAAAATTATAAATTAATTGCCTATAACCATCACTATGAAACGGCAGAATCGGCTGTTCATGACGGTACGATTGATATTGCTGTAAAGGATATCAATGAAACTTTTTCCTCTTGTGATATTATTTATCTGTGTATGCCAGTTTCCTATAATGTGGTATATTTAAAAAAGCTGAAACCCTATTTAAAAGAAACTTGTATTTTAACTGATGTAGGAAGCGTAAAAGAAAATATTCATCAGGTAGCAGAAGATTTAGGATTACAGAAATATTTTATCGGAGGACACCCGATGGCAGGTTCTGAGAAAACTGGTTATGAAAACTCTACCGATCATTTAGTAGAAAATGCTTATTATGCTCTCACCCCATTTCCAGAAACAGATGAAAAAAAACTTCAGCAATTAGAAGCTCTCACTTCTTCTTTGGGCGCAATACCTGTGGTTTTACAGCCAAAACAACATGATTATGTTGTGGCTGCCATCAGTCATCTGCCACATATGATCGCTTCTGGTTTAGTTAATCTGGTAAAAAAATTGGACAGTAAAGAAGAAATTATGAAAACTATTGCTGCTGGAGGCTTTAAAGATATCACACGTATCGCCTCTTCTTCCCCTGTGATGTGGCAGCAGATCTGTTTGACAAATACAGAAGCTATTACTTCCCTTATGGATGATTATATCCAATATTTTAAAGAAATCCGAAATGCTGTAGAAAAACAAGATCAAGAGTATCTTCTCAATTTTTTTGAACGAGGCAGAGAATATCGAAATTCTATTCCTAATAGAGCTTCTGGACTCATTCAGAAAGTTCCTGCTGTTTATTGTGATTTAGTTGACGAAGCAGGGAGTATTGCAAAAGCAGCGACTTTACTCGCTGAACATCAGATTAGTATTAAGAATATAGGCATCACCCATACGAGAGAATTTCAAGAGGAAGTTTTGAGAATAGAATTTTATACAGAGGAAGCGGCAGTTTTGGCAGAAAATATTCTAAAGCAACATCAATATATTGTCAGTTATATTCATTAAATTTTTCTATCATTTATAATAAAAAATGATAGAATAGAAAATAAATAATTTGTGATTGATTTATCTATATTATTGAGGTTTTATAGGTTTTCCTCTGGTCAAATGCCCTATTATAAACAATAGACTGTGAAATAAGCCTAAATTTATTATAATTGAGGTTATTTTATGGATACCATATTTTCTGTCACTCCTATCTCCAAACCTGTTCATTTAGAATTAGAAGTGCCCGGATCGAAAAGTATTACTAATCGTGCTCTACTTTTAGCATCATTGGCGAATGGCACTAGCACAATCTGTGGAACTCTTTTTAGTGATGATTCCAGACATTTTTTAAATTGTCTAAAAGAATTAGGCTTTCCTGTTATAATAAGAGAAGCACAAAGAGAAGTTGTTGTCACTGGTTTTGGGGGTGAAATTCCTAAAAAAGAAGCACATATTTATGTTGGAAGTGCCGGAACAGCAGCTCGTTTTTTGACTGCGATGTTAGGACTTTCTAATGGTACTTATTATTTAGATGCCTCAGAACAGATGAAAAAACGCCCTATGAAACCTTTATTAACAGCTTTAGAAGAAATGGGAGCAGTAGTTATTTATCAAGAAAAAGAAGGGTATTTTCCTTTTATGATAAAAGGGGCTTCTTTCAAAAAACTTCCCTCTTCTGTGAAAATAGATGTGAAAAACAGCAGTCAATTTTTAAGTGCTCTTCTTATGGTAGCTCCTATGATCAAACAAGAGATCACCATTGAATTAACAGGACAGACACATGCCCTTTCTTATGTGGAAATTACAACTACTATGATAAAACAATTTGGAGGGGAACTTTCTTTTTCTGCTCCTAATCAATATCATATTCCAGCAAATATTTCTTATCAGCCTCAGATTTATCAAGTAGAGCCTGATATCTCTGCTGCCTGTTACTTTTATGCTATGATACCCCTTTTAGGTGGTTCTGTTTTAGTGAAAGGAGTACATTTGGATTCTATGCAGGGAGATATAGAATTTATAAATCTGTTAGAAAAAATGGGCTGTTCTCTTAGAGATACTTCTTTAGGAATTTGCCTGGAAGCTTCTCCTAATTTTTCTTATTCTGGAGTCACTGTAGATATGGGAGCTTATTCTGATCAAACTATGACCTTAGCTGCTTTGGCTTTATTCGCTACAAGTCCTACTTCTATTAACAATATCGCACATATCCGTCTTCAAGAATGTGACCGAATAAAGGCGATAGAAACAGAGTTTAACCGTATGGGAATCACTTGTACTTCTACGGATTCTAGTATTACGATTATGCCGGGATTACCAAAACCTACGGAAATAGAAACATATGATGATCATCGTATCGCTATGGCATTTTCTCTTATCGGTTTGCGCGCTTTTGGAATTGTTATAAAAAATCCTTCTTGTTGCCGTAAAACTTTTGAGAATTATTTTGATATTTTATCTTCTATTATAGAAAAGAATAGTTGATATTTTGGGGATTTATATTTTTATGTGAAAAAGGGGGAGAGGTGAATCAAAGGGGACGCTGCGGCAAGGAAGTATTCCAACGAAGCCGCGCTCTCGCTCCGTTCCAGACGTAGCGGTACTAAATTCGCGGTTTCGCTTCTTGCGAAACTGCTTATTAAGTACCGACGTCTTCCAAGGGGCTTCTTTTGGAATATTTCCTTGCCTCTGCTGATGGTTGGTTGTTCTACTTTTGGAAAATTTGGAAAAGTGAATATGATAGGCTATGGAGTTTAAGTGAGGAGATAGTGATTGTACAGGGGGAGTTTATGGTAAAGTTATAGGAGAGTGTGAAATAGGAGGACGGAAAATGATAATTGATAGTTTTGATAGTGAATCGGAATCAAAAATAAATCCCTATCTTAAAGAAGGTGCGCCGGTAGTAGATGCTTGTATCATTACTTTTTCATATATTATCGAAAAATATGTGCAGGAGAATTATGATTTGAAACAAATAGGGGAGTCTGTAGCTGTTACAGGAAATTTGCCAATCTATCAGTTTTGCCATAATGGGAAAAATTTTGCTTTTTTAAAGACTTATGCAGGAGCATCGGCTTGTGTAGCGACAATAGAAGACACTTTATCGGAAATGAAAACAGATAAATACATAGTTTTTGGTGGAAGTGGATGTTTGAAGAAAGAGATTGCCCATGGGAAGGTAATGCTTCCTACAGAGGCATATAGAGATGAAGGTACTTCCTATCATTATGCACCAGCTTCTGATTATATTACGATTAAGAATGTTGATATAGTTGCGAAGTTTATGGGAGAAAATAGGATACCTTTTGTGAAAGGAAAAACATGGACAACAGATGCTTTTTATCGAGAAACTGTCAATAATTTTGAAAAAAGAAAAGCAGATGGCTGCATATCGGTAGAAATGGAATGTTCTGCTATACAAGCGATGTGTGATTTTAGAAATCTAAATTTATATATGTTTCTTACATGTGGCGATTTATTAGATGCACCAAAGCATTTATATAGAAATGGAGATGTGAAGTATAAAGGGACGCAACATGATGTAAGTCATTTTGAAATGGCATTATTACTTGCTGAGTATGTGACAGAAGAATAGAGTTGATAAATTTTGATTTGTTTATATAATCATGATTATAGTTACAATATAATAGTTATATCGTATTATAGTGCATAGAAAATGAGTCTATGTGCTATATTTTTATATAAAAGGAAGGGTAGAAACTAAATCAAAAATTCTATAGTTTTAAAAGAAAGTTAGGAAGTATTATCTACAATAAAATGTTTTTTGAAAGATTTTAGAATTTAAGAAGCAGGTTTGATAGGGAAGTGTGAATTTGGTGTTTGTTGGGGGTGAAATGGCATTTGCACTAACTTTTCTGGAATGCCGATAAATTAAGGGCTTTCAGCTTTTCCA
>CAJUHN010000274.1 GCA_910585935.1 uncultured Lachnospiraceae bacterium
AAATAACAATGTCTAAATATTTATTCTCTTTTTATTTCTTCAAAACAACACAAAAAAGAGCCGCCATAAATGACAACTCTCAATTAAAAATTGTTTTTTATTACATTTTTTGCTATAGTAAATATGATATCTGCAAGAAACGAGGTGTGTTACATGAAAATTGAAAAGAATACTATAGAATACGCATTACATGCTTATGATACATTTTGGGAATATTACAAAAGAACTTTGGATGAAAGAAATCATATATTAAATAATTATCTAGCTTTCGTTGGTATTCCAACTTCAATCATCGGAGTTTTTATAGAAAACATTAAAAATAATTTAAATACTTATAGATTTATAATTGTTTTGGTTCTTAGTATTATTTATATTTTAGGTCTTGTAATTTATAGTACATATGTTATTGAGAATATAGTTTCGCAAAGATATTTGAAAAAAATAAATCATATCACACAATACTTAATTATACATTTTGATAAAAAATATAACAATGTATTTTTAGAAACGTATGAATTGGGAGATCTATTTCTTGATTATAAAAACTCACAAAGACAACATATAAATAAAAGTTTTATTATTATCGTAGTTAATACTATGATAATGATTGTGTTATTTTTATTAATAGTTAATGATCTAATATGGTATAGACTATTATTGTCAATTTCTATTTCCGTTATCATACATGTTGTTATTTATTTTTATCATAATAGACAAATTATACATAATTAAAAGCCAATGAAATGCTTATTTGAAGCGGTGACGGTGGGATTTGAACCCACAGGTCATGTTTTCCATGACACATCAGATTTCAAATCTGCGCCGTTATAACCAGATTTCGGTACGTCACCAGAAACGCAAAACAGAACAATCGAAGTCCATTCCTTTCAGAACACATCCGTTAGCAGCAGAGTTCCAAACCTTATGGGTTTACTTTGCAAATAATAGGAGAGTAGCTGCACTACCCTCCACAAATTTACACATTATCAGAATTCCACAACAGATCTACATCGTATTCCTCTAAAGCCACAGGAACGATTTCAGTTCTGTTATATGTATCCAAAAGACCTATGCATTTCTGTTCAAATTTATCCTTACTATTTTCTTTGTAATTTACCACAGAAAATTTCCCAGTACCTACTAATTCTGTTTCAGTACGAACCTCGTGAGTATCAGGATCTTCAACCTCTTTTGGTACTTCCTCCATAATCTCTTCCTTAATCTGAAGGAATCTATATATAGATTTGTCTTTTTTATCTCTAATAAGCACACTGTAAGCCATTTATATACCTCCCATTACAGAATAACCTCTGTTTCGCCTTCAAATTTTGTATTGAGACTTCTTAGTTCAGTCAGTTTCTTACCAATTTCTTCTTTTACTTTTACAGAAAACAGTTCTGCATATGCTTTACCTAACTTTTCTACTGTGTCAAACACATTATTAAGTGCACTGGAAGGAATCTTTGTTACATCAAAAGTCATTACAATATTCATATCCTGATTAATTGCATATTCCTTATTGATAAGATTCTCAATCTGCACTTCTTCAACGTTTGTACTGTCAACTGGATCAGATGTAACAACTGGATCACCAGTGGTGTCATCAATTTTCATATTTTCTTTAAATGTAATATCGCTAAACCTGACACTTCTAGGGAAATCTGTTAATACCTGTGCTTCCTCGATTTCTGTAGATGTCGCCGTGCCAAGTTCTGCAACACTAATATCAACAGTAATAATATTATTCTCAATGCCTTTGTTTACTTTTAATTTCATGTTTTGTTTTCCTCTCTTTCATTTGAAACTACTTGATTATATACGTTTTTAATAGATATTAAAAGATCATACAATACATCTGAGCTAATTGTACAATCCAAGTTTGACATATCAATATTGGGATCTGAAATTGTAAAATCTAATGTGCCATCATTTTTAGGGATGAATAAAACCTCGACATTGTTGTTTAATAAAAGAGTTATAGAATCAATTTTCTTTCCATTATCTGACTTTATAATTCGCACTTGCCCTACTTTTAAGCGTTCTTCTTCAATAGATAATCTACTTGCCATTCATTCACCAACTTTCTTTGTATATTTTCGTTTTACAATAAAGGACACGACAGGATTTGAACCTGTGACCTTTTGTTTAGCTGTCCAACGCTCTCGCCGTACTGAGCTACATGTCCCATGAAAATAGGAGAGTGCTGAAGACTCTCCGGAAATGTTCTGTCTTTCCAGAATGTCAGACCGCATAGCAGTCAGCTAATTTATTAAAAATCACCACCATTTGCAGTGACTTTCAACCGTAATCAATACGGTTATCTCCAAAATAAAGTTCACCATTAACGCTGATGTCACGAATCTCTCAACACTTTCCTTGGCAGTTGTCAACCTATTATAGTTTTGGTTGTTACTATTTTTTTGTATAAAAAATGACCGTTACTCGCCAAAGCACGGTCATTAATGCATTCATGAATTTAATTTATGTATATTAGACTTTGATTATAAATGATCAAATATATAGTCTAAATCTGTTATAACAATTTTAGTTCCCTGATAATATTTATTCATTATCTTCTTGGATTTTGCATCTATTTTTCTCATTAAATCATTAGGAATAGACACATCTTTCCCAGTATGTTCATCTATATACTTTTCAACAATATATTTTTCTGTAATTGGACAAATATTTTGTAAAAGAAATGCGGCTTCTCTTCCTTGAACATACCCAAACTCTAAACCATCATACACTTTATAGCGTTTCAGTTTCTCTTCTAAAAGTACTCGGTACTTTTCAATTTGCGAGGAAATAGGGATCATCCAATAGATATTTTTATTTTTGATATCTTGAATTGCATAAAAACATGGTCTTCGATGTAAACCATCAGAAGTAGTTTCCTTATTTGCCATTACACCATATTTTGAGAACTTGTTACAATATTCATCTGATAAGAAGTAAAATTTTCCTTTAGTCATTTGTACCTCACAATAGAAGAGGACTCCGAAGAGTCCTCAATATTTTGCCCCTGTGCTTTTATTACTCGCCTTACAGGTGGCGAGAAATATTTTGTCTCCGTGCTTTTATATGCCGCCTTACGGATGGCGGAAAAATATTTTGAGTCAAAAGACTATAAGAAGAATATGTTTATTTCTCTTGTAATTATTATATTACACTAGATGGGTTTTGATGTCAAGAAAATATTGGATTCTGCGATAAAATTGGAGTTTCGTTGACTAAATAAATGCTTCATCAGATTCGTCAATTTCATCATTGCGAATAATATAGTGATTCTTGGTGGTACTTACATCATTATGACCTAACAATTTTTGTGCAACCTCAGCAGATTTATGTTCATAAACTACTATGTTAGTTGCCCTCGATTCTCGGAACTGGTGAGGATGGCAACGTCTACCAATGATTTTTTCAAATTTTTTGCACCAACCATTAAAGGTATCTTCGCCAACCTGTCTAGTTTTACCATTTTTATATTTTACAACAAACATATATGGGCAATCATCTTCACCACGAACCTCCAGCCATTTTTTCATCCATTGCATAGCATCTTCCCCAAATTTTAATTTTCTTGGCTTGCCAACAACAGATGAACCTTTACAGCGAATTATATGAGTTTGATAAGATTTTGAAATTGCCTCTTTTTCATTTCCATCTTCATCAACAATTTTTATTTTTCTTTCCTTTGCTGGATAATCGACAACTTCTTTTAAAAGTTGTCTTGATTCAGCACGTCTACAGCCTGTCGAATATGTAAAAACCAAATATGCTAACTTTTGCCACTCTTCACGTTTTTCTAATTCTTCACAAAGCATGATGTATTCATCTGGGGTAAGAGGTTCCTTAGGATATACATTTCCTGTTTTAACCACTTTTAGTCCAACTGTGAAATTACGAAACGTAGGGTGTTCGTCCTCATACATCATCATCACATAGTTACAAAATGAACTAACACTTGATTTTTTGAATTTAATAGCAGAATCAGATAACCCTCTATTCGTGATCCAATTTAGATATCTTACATATTCTTTTTTCTTTATTTCAAGAAAACTTTTATTATTAAGGTTCTGTTTTACCCAGTAAAAGAATATCCTTAATCCTGATTTGTAAGCTATTTTTGTCTTTATTGATAAATCAGTCTGATTATCTAAATATTCCTGAACCATATTTCTATTAAATTCCAAAACCTCAGACCACATTTCATCTGTTATATCTTCGCTGCGTTTTGCATTTTTACCGTCCACATTTCTCACTTCCTTCCGTTCAATAAGTAACCAGTCTCATCACTGGTAGGGTATTTACTTTCACCAATACCATATCTCTATAAAACTTACCTATGTAATTCGTCTAATTCTTTTAAAATTTCTCTGACTTCTGATTCATATAACTTTACACAGCAAGTATATAAATCATCTATATATCCAAATTTTTCAGCATAACGAATTGTTGTAAGTTGATCTTTCTTCTTTATCTGTTTTTCATTATAATTTTCACATTTCATTTTTAAATCTGTATGAAAATTTTCACGAAAACATTTGTATAGTTCATTATATCTGTTTGCATATCCTCCCTGAGACTTCTTGCAAATTCTATTAATAATATCAGGCTTTTCATATAAAGGAATTTCATCTGTAAGCCCATTGATAACTATTTGCTTGTGATTATTTTCCTCAATCAGTTTTTCGTTCTCTTCAACTTTTTCGAGTAATTGAACTAATGCCTCTTTATATGTAGTGGGAAGTTTATATGGATTTTTAAGTTCCTGTTCCATTTCATCAAATCGTTTTACATATTTTGCAGTAAATAAAACACCTTTTTCACCAGTAAACTTATTTGCAAGAAAATCACATCCAAGCTTGGTGACAAAATAACATTTATTCTCTTTCCCTGATGCATCTTTATAGCTACTTAGAATAAAATAATCACTCACCACCAAATGGTTGTCAGTAAGAATTTCAACATATCCTCGCTCATGTTCTCCGTCTTTTTTAGTGCGTCCATCAAGTTTCCTTAAAATTTTCCAATGATCTGTTTCCATCATTTTGGCAATTTCAAGCGTTGTGATAGTATTTTTGTGTTGATTTAAAATCTTGTTCATATAACTTTTCTCCTTTTATTTAAAAATATTATTTTTTCAGTAAAAGGAGAGTGGTGGATAATTATCCCACAAGTCTCTCCATTGTTGGTGTGGTAGGAGCATACCCTACACATGCGTACCACCAATGGT
>CAJUHN010000275.1 GCA_910585935.1 uncultured Lachnospiraceae bacterium
ATTCCAACGAAACCGCGCTTTCGCTCCGTTCCAGACGTAACGGACACTAAATTCGCAGCTCCGCTTCTTGCGGAACTGCTCATTAAGTGCCGACGTCTTCCAAGGGGTTTCTTTTGGAATGGACATCCCCTCGCCTGTGCTAGTTTATAATATAAGCAAGTTTAAGAAGCATGATAGTAATTATTATCATATATGATTGAGTTATAACTATGATCAACAGTTTATAAGACTGAAAAAGTTAAAATTTTTCTTTTTTATAAATGATCCGATTTTTTGTTTTGGAATAACTTAAAAGTTAACAAATTTTTCTGGATTGAATAAAACAATAGACTTTAACAACTATAAACTTGTTTTTCCTTTATTCCTTGCACCTTTTATGATCTTATTTTTTAAGTCTTTGTATATGAGTAGTTTATATATCTTATAATATACATAATGTTTTATTATAAAGTATTTTATAAAGGAGTACAATAAAAAACTGTGAAAAATTTATTATGAAATTATTAGAAATAACGAAAAATGGGTTTCTATATCTATTAAAGTTTATAAAAAATATTGCTTGATTTTTGGATATTGAGAGCTGTAGTCATCAATAAGAGATATCATTAGAAATTACTAAGAGGAATTATACTTAGAAAACAAGATTATCTAATATAGAATTCATCAATATTAACATCTGTAATAAACTTGCCATGACCCATTTAAAAAAATTTAGAAAATACATATTTAAAAAATGACAGATGTAATTTAAAGTTATGTGAATTTTCACTATACATTTCTATTTTTTATAGCTAAAATAAATGACAAAAAATAGTGTAAATTAAAAAATAATCATTATAGTTTATATAGTTATCATGAAGTTTTTTTCAAAAAGTAGAATAGCCAGAAATTAGCGAAGGCAAGGAACTATTCCAAAAGAAGCCCCTTGGAAGACGTTGGTACTTAATAAGCAGTTCTGTTAGGGACTGCGAATTTAGTACCACTACGTCTGGAACGGAGCGAGAGCGCGGCTTTGTTGGAATAGTTCCTTGCCGTAGCGACCCTTTCACTTTCAAATAAATAAAGCAAAAAGCGAGGATAAAAACAATGAATAATAAAGAATTAGCAATAAAATTATTAGATCGTATACCAGAAAGTAAGATGTACTATATTATTAATATTTTAGAAGAAGCAGCTATTCCAGAAGAAGAACCAAATGCTGAAACAATAGAAGCTTTTCAGGAATTAGAAAACGAAGGAGGTAATGTATTTGATGGTTCTGCACATGATTTTTTACAAATGATGTTGGAGGATTGATAAATGATGAAAATTAAATATTCTGGAAAAATAAAGAAAAATTTAAAAAGTTAGAACTAGCTGGTCTGAAATTTAATGGTTGAAGGGGGATTTTTATGAAAATAGCATCTATGATAAGGAATATGAATTATGCTTTAAAAAATATATGGAAATGGGATAATAAATACTTCTTATGGTTTCTTCTTATCATTCCTGCGTCTATTCTTTTTCCGCTGATAGAATCTTGGTTTCCTAAAATATTGATTGACCAGATACAACAAAAAAATAATATAACCTCTGTTTTGATAGTGCTTTTTTTATATTTTAGTATCTTATTATTCGTTAATTTAATAGGACAATTTGCTAATTCGCGTATGAATATGCGCCGATGTTATTTCTCTAATGAGTGTCAACATGAAATTGTACAGAAAAGATTATATACAGATTTTTGTAATATAGATACTCAAGATTTTAATATGAAATATACTACAGTTATGAACGATGCCTGTTCGGGACAGTGTGCTATAGAAGTTATCTGTTATTCTATTCTTAATTTATTTATTGATATTTTAGGAATTTTTTCTTATGGAACAATATTAATCTTGTTATCTCCCACCATTATTTTATTTTTAATATTATCTTCTGTACTCACTTATACGATTAGCCGTTGGCAGCAGAATTATGCAGAGAAAAATAAAAAAAATTATATTGCTATTGACCGAAAAATTGGTTATCTGTCAAGTTTTTCTTCTAGGATTGACTTTGCAAAGGATATCCGTATTTATGGAATGACACATTGGCTGGAAAGTCTGCTGACGAAATTTCAAAAAGAGCGCTTTCTATGGAATAAAAAAATTGGGAATTATACTCTGATCGGGAAGTTTATGACTTTTATTTTAACATTACTATCTAATGCAGTGACATATGGAGTATTAATCTGGCTTATTTTAAGAGGAGAAATTGGAGTGGGGGATTTTGTGTTTTATTTTGGGATTATTACCACTCTGAGCGGCTGGATGAATAGTCTTGCAGGTGATGTCAGTGAAATGGTGAGTATCTGTGTTCGTATTGGATATTATCAAGAATATTTTCAGATTCCAGATACACTCAACCATGAAAGTGGATACTCTTCATCAGAAAAAATAGCAGAAGCGCCAGAGATCGAGTTTTGTCATGTTTCTTATTGTTATTCTACGGAAAAAGGACAGCAATATGCACTGAAGGATATTAATTTAAAAATTCGAGCAGGTGAAAAGCTCGCCATTGTGGGTGTAAATGGAGCAGGTAAAACAACATTAGTAAAACTATTATGTGGATTATATATTCCCACAGAAGGAGAGGTAAGATTAAATGGAATACCTGTGACAGATTATAACATTTTATATTATTATAGTTTATTTTCTGTTGTTTTTCAGGATATGTATTTGCTTCCTGTAACAATCGCTGAATTTATTGCATCAGATAATACCAACATAGAAGAAGAAAAAGTTCATTATGTACTCCGTTTAGCAGGATTGGAGCAAAAAATCCAAGCCTTGCCAAAAGGGATTCATTCGCATCTTATGAAAGGGGTTTTTGATGATTCGATTGAATTATCTGGAGGAGAAAAACAGAAATTGATGTTTGCCCGCGCTCTTTATAAAAATGCTCCTGTTGTTGTGTTAGATGAACCTACCGCCGCACTTGACCCCATTGCGGAGAATGAGTTATATCAAAAATATGGCAATTTAACACAAGAAAAAACTTCTATTTATATTTCTCACAGATTAGCTTCTACTCGATTTTGTGATCGGATTGTATTAATTGATAATAAAACAATAGCAGAGTCTGGTTCTCATGAGGAACTTATGAAAACAGGTGGGAAGTATGCTAAGATGTTTGAAATTCAAAGTCAATATTATAAGGAGGAGAATCATGAAGCAGAAAAATAGTGAAAATTTTCAAGTAATAAAAATGTGGAATTCCCTCAGTCCATTATATTTTCCTTTTATGCTCCTTTATGCAATTTTTAATCATTTATCCCCTTATTTTAATCTTTATTTATCATCAGAGATTGTAGATGAAGTTGCAGGAGTTATGAATCAGAATCGGATCATTAAACTGGTAATAATCACTGTCATTGGTAATTTTCTTATTTCTGCTATTGGTGCGATAATTCAGCGTGGTTATGAGCGGGCAAAATTCATTCTGGATCAGAAAGAAACGGTGATGTTTTATCGCAAAACACTTTCTTTAGATTATATTGATTTAGAAGATTCACAAATACGCCAAAAGCTTTGGAAAATGGAACAAGCAGGCTATGTTGGATATGGGAAAATAGGTTTACAGGAAAGTGTAGAGGGAATGATAAATGAATGGATAGAATTGATTTTAAGTTTATGCCTTTTTAGTGAAATGATTATTCTGCTTGTTTCTAGAAAGCCAGATATTTTATTGTTCCTTTTCCTTGGAATCATTATTTTGCTTGTAGTATTAAATGTAAAATGTAATTTCTTTGTAGCTGAAAAAGTAAGCGCTGTTGCAAATAAAGCTTCAGAAAACATGATGGAACTAAACAGAGTCGGCATGGCAATGGACTGTTATAATATGGGAAAAGATATCCGTTTATATCGTCAGGATAAACTGATTAAAAAACTTCAGGAAGATTCCCAAAAACTTCATATAAAATCCAATAAAATGCTCTTCTCCAAAAAATTTCGACTGGAAACGCCGCTTTTTATTTTAAATTGTCTGCTTCAGACATTTATATATCTCTTTGTCTGTTTTTATGTAATACAAGGAATATTCAGTATTGGAAGTATCATCAAATATGTAGGATTTATGAAACGATTTTTAAAATCCATCATCAAAATCTTACAGATAAAAGGTCGGATTCAATATAATACCCCATTTATACAAGAATATCTCTCTTATCTAAACCTTCCAAACCGAACAGCAGATGGTACACGTTCTCTTGATATAACACAAGCGAAACAATGGGAATTTGAATTTGAAGATGTATCTTTTCGTTATTCAGATTCCGAAGAATATGCTTTAAAACATTTAACCTTTACCTTTAAGTTAGGAAAACGAATCGCGATTGTAGGAGAAAATGGTTCTGGAAAGAGTACTTTTATTAAATTATTATGTAGAATGTACGATCCGACAGAAGGAAAAATTCTATTAAATGGTGTTGATATACGAGAATATAATTATGAAAGTTATCTTTCACTCTTTGGAATGGTATTTCAGGACTTTAAATTATTTTCATTTCCTTTGGGACAAAATGTTGCTGCAAGTGAAATTTATGATGCGAAAAGAGCAGAAGTATGTCTAAAGGAAGCAGGACTGGAAAATAAAATAAAACAGATACCAAACTTCTTAGAAACCTATCTTTTTAAAGATTTCGATGAAAACGGAATTGAACTTTCTGGAGGAGAAGCACAAAAAATAGCTATCGCACGTGCGTTCTATAAAGATTCATCTGTTGTTATTTTAGACGAGCCAACTGCTGCTCTTGATCCTATCGCAGAGTATGAAATTTACTCAAAATTAGATCAGATTCCCAGAGGTAAATCTGTAATTTATATCAGTCACCGATTATCCTCCTGCCATTTTTGCGATAATATTCTGGTATTTCACTGTGGAGAATTAGTCCAAACAGGAACTCATAATGAACTATTAACGGCTACAACGGGAAAATATCATGAATTATGGTCATTACAAGCACAACATTACATTAGCTGAATTTATTATAAAATAGAAAGTTAGAAGAAAAACAATAAATAATAAAGAAATTAGCAATAAAACTATTATATTACATATTGGAAATGAAGATATATGATATAATTGGTATTTTATAAGAAATAGCAATCCTATAAGAAGCATAAATCGAAATAATGAGTGAAAAGATTTGAGCATCAAAGGGTCGCTACGGCAAGGAAGTATTCCAGCGAAGCCGCGCTTTCGCTCCGTTCCAGACG
>CAJUHN010000276.1 GCA_910585935.1 uncultured Lachnospiraceae bacterium
ACGTCTGGAACGGAGCGAAAGCGCGGCTTCGTTGGAATACTTCCTTGCCGTAGCGTTCCCTTTTTCATTCCAAAACAATCCCCCTCCTTCACATTCTCCCTTGACTATTCTCTCAAATCTGTTATACTATACACGATTATTTCAGACATTTCATTCACACTCCCAAATGAAATAGATAAATATAAAATAGAATAACTATAGAAAGGACGTTTTTTATTTATGGATCAAACAGTTACAAAAGAAAATAAAATGGGAACTATGCCGATCAATGCCCTTCTTCTTAACATGGCTATCCCTATCATGATTTCTATGATGGTACAAGCACTTTACAACATCGTAGATAGCCTTTTTGTATCACGTATCAGCGAAAATGCTCTTACAGCGGTATCCTTAGCCTTTCCTATACAAAACTTAATGATAGCGATTGCTACAGGAACAGGAGTGGGCATCAATGCTTTACTTTCTCGAAGTTTAGGAGAAAATAACCAAAAAGAGGCGAATGAAGCAGCAAAAAATGGAATCTTTTTATCCTTTTTAAGCTCTATCGCATTCTTATTTTTAGGTTTATTAGGCTCTAATTACTTTTTTCACACTCAGACAGATATTGCTGAAATTATAAATGATGGAACTGTTTATCTTGAAATCTGCACTGTATTTTCCTTTGGTCTTTTCGGAGCTATCACTTTTGAACGTTTGTTACAGGCAACGGGAAGAACCCTTTATTCTATGTTCACGCAGATAGTAGGTGCTGTCATCAACATCATTTTAGACCCTATTCTTATCTTTGGTCTTTTTGGTCTTCCAAAACTAGGAATCGCTGGTGCTGCACTCGCAACAATAATAGGGCAAATTATTGGCTGTATCTTATCTGCTATTATCAATGTAAAGAAAAATAAAGAGATTTCATTGGATATGAAAGGTTTCCGCCCTAATTTAAAAACCATAAAAAGAATTTATTCTGTCGGAATTCCTTCTATCATTATGGCATCTATTTCCTCTATAATGACTTTTGGAATCAACAACATTTTAATGTTTTTCTCTTCTACTGCTACAGCAGTATTCGGAATTTACTTTAAATTACAGAGTTTTATTTTTATGCCTGTTTTTGGACTGAATAATGGTATGATTCCGATTATCGCTTATAATTATGGAGCAAAAAGAAGAAAGAGAATCACACATACCATAAAATTGAGCGCTGTCTATGCGACTATCATCATGATAATAGGATTTTTTATATTTCAAACATTTCCTGATAGACTTCTTATGATGTTTAAAGCATCTGAGCATATGTTTTCTATTGGAATACCAGCACTGCGAATCATCAGTGTATCTTTTATATTCGCTGGAACATCTATCATATTATCAACTGTATTTCAGGCTTTAGATAAGGGAATCTTTAGCTTAATCATCTCTTTAGTAAGGCAACTTATTATCTTACTCCCTTTAGCTTATGCCTTATCTAATATCAGTTTAGATGCACTTTGGCTTGCATTTCCTATTTCTGATTTTTTAGCGCTTTTATTATCTTTCTTCTTTTTATATCAGGTCTATCATCAGAAATTGAAAAATATACCAGAATAAATCCAAGGGGATTTTATGGAATATCCATATTATCCCCTTCTTCTTTGATTTCTTCTTTTATCTCTTCCTTCTCCTCTTTAATAGGAAATGTCAATGTGACTCGGAATAAATCCCCATCTAAATAAATTTCAAACTTGCCCTGCATAAGTTCTGTCAAAGTTTGAGCGATAGAAAGTCCTAATCCACTTCCTTCTGTGCTGCGTGAAACATCTCCTCGAATAAATCTTTCTGTCAACTCCTGTGCATTAATATTCAGTGGATTAGCTGATATATTTTTCATCACAAAAGAAACATGTCCTTCGATTTTCTCTACTGTAACATAAACTCTGGTATTTTCCATCGCATACTTTGCCACATTATTATACAGATTCTCTAAAATCCTCCAGAGTCTTCTTCCATCTGCTTCTATAAAAACAGACTTATCAGGGAGGGAGGAAACAATACTCAGACTTTTAGTGTCAAATTTTTCTGAAAATTCTCCATTTGTCTGATTTACCAATTCTATTAAATCAATCTTCTCAATAGATAATACTACATTTCCAGAACTCAATTTGGCAGCTTCTACTAGATCATCTGTCAAGTTTTTCAGCCTCTGTGATTTGGTATCTAATACTTCAATATAAGATAAAATTTTCTCATCTTGAATGGACTCCCTCTTCAATAAATTTACATAATTAATAATAGATGTAAGTGGTGTTTTAATATCATGAGAAACATTTGTGATTAAATCTGTTTTCATTCTCTCATCTTTAATACTCTTTTCCACTGCTATAGATAAACCATCACAAATTCGATTAATCGCTTTTACTAGCCTTTTATCTATACCCTTAAAATCTCTCATATTTATTTTATAGTTTAAATCACCATCTGCTATTCTCTCTGCACCCTCTGCAAGTTTTGTATTCTGAATCTCTCTTTCTAATAACTTCCACAATACAGCGATTCCTAATAATAAATAACATGCTCCGAATAAAATTTTCCATATTCCATGAAAGAATATGATAGCTGCTTCCAAAACGGAAAAACTTATAATAAATAGACTAAATAAAATAATCATTTTGGTTGTCGCCTTACGTCTATCATAAATTTGATGGATTCCTTTTCCTATGATCTTAAAAATACGTTTTAAAAACAAAGTACCATTGAATAATAAACTATTCTTCCAAACTGTATGTACTTTTATTCTTCTGATCAAAGAGGCGATGGAAAATATAATTAAAAAGTATAAAAAGATCCCTTCTGTCCCTATAAAAATGTATCGGATAATATCGTTAAGACCTTTCCTGAGCAGCTTGTCTTTCACTATATAAACACTAAATACTCCGATTCCAATACAAATAGATACTCCGATTTCTGTATACCAGTAGTCAAATCTAGTTAACACAATATTGTCTTGTCCTTTTTTACATCCTGCTGATAAAATTAAAAATATACTGCAGATAATAATTCCTATCGCAGAAATGATACCTAATACCAAAAAGAAAATCACTAAATCTTGTGCCAAATTATATAGACGTTTTCCTTCAAAAAAAGCATCTCTCACTGGCATTTCAGATAAAACTCCCATATGCATCCTAACATTTTCCCCTTTTTGGGATAGGGTTTCCTCTATTTCTTCAATATAGTATCGCTCTATATAAGATAATTCTGTTGCTATAGTGTATTCACTGGTTTCATAATGTAGTTCTCCTATCACAGGTCTATAAAAACTTTGATACAGCTCTTTTCCTAAAGTATCTTCCCCTAAGTTTGTTGCAAACATATTAGAATCTGCTGCCAACCAATAGACGAAGTTGCTATTTCCTGTACTAAATAAATTTTGATAATATAGATAAAAAGATACATAGTAAGTATAACAATATGCTATATCATCTATTAAATAAACTTTCATTCCATCCTTTTCTGTATTCGTTGGCGTTGGTATAATATGTACTACATTTCCATCTACCATCTTAGAAGAATTTTGCTGTATTTCTTCTGATAAAGCTTCTGGTATATTAACTTCTTCATCATAAAAATTTGCTTCTAAATTTATTCCCTTTTCTTCTATAGCTTTCTGTTCTGTTATCCACAGCATTTCATAATATTCCTGTGCCTCGTTTAAATCTTCCATTATAAAAATAGAATCTAAATTAGAAAAATCCTGTACAAAATCTTCTGAAGGATACCAGTCAATGCCTTGAATAATATTATCTTCTCCATAAATTAAATAATATCCAAATGTATCTTTAAAAATCTGTTGTAGTGTGTTATCATTTTTCGGCGTCACATCTTCTACAAAAAAAGAACACTTTTTTATTAAATCTCCTATTGTGTAAAGTATCTTTTCTCCTTCTTTTGCAGCAGTGAGTTTCACTACAGCTTTATCATAATTTAATTTGCCATCTGTTTCTAATATTTTTTTCAATTTTAAATATTCAGCTAATTGCGCTATTTTTTTATTATATAATTTCAAAAATTCTTCTGTGTTTTCATACCCCACATTTGAACTCAAATTTGTTTCTAAAATATCGTAATACATCTTTTTTTCTGCAAAAATGCAGACAGGTATCATCAGAATAAAAATTAGTAATAAAATGACCACTGTAATTTTCATCACATTGGATTCCCTTAATCTGACCATATATGAACTCCTTTTTTGGTGTTTATCAGATGATTTTACTTATTGTATTTTTTCTATTTTATATCCAATTCCCCAAACTACTTTTAAATATCTCGGTTCTTTTGGATTTATTTCAATTTTTTCTCTGATATGCCGGATATGCACTGCCACAGTATTATCCGCTCCTATCGCCTCTTCGTTCCAAATGCTCTCATAAATTTGATTAATAGAAAATACTTTTCCTACATTTTTTACTAATAATAGTAAAATGTTATATTCTATCGGAGTCAGTTTAATCATCTCTCCATCTACTGTCACTTCTTTATTTTCATCATTAATGACTAAGCCTCCATTTTTATATATATTCATGGAACTCTCTATGTTCGCACTTCCTAACTGTGTATAACGGCGGAGTTGTGATTTCACTCTCGCCACCAGTTCTAATGGATTAAATGGCTTTGTCACATAATCATCTGCTCCGATATTCAATCCTAAAATTTTGTCAGAATCTTCTGATTTCGCTGACAGAATAATGATCGGTATACTGCTTTCTTCTCTGATTTTTAATGTAGCACGGATTCCATCTAATTTGGGCATCATCACATCAATCACCAATAAATGTATATTATTCATGCGAATTTGTGTTAATGCTTCCATTCCATCATATGCTTTTAACACATGGTATCCCTCTTGAGAAAGGTAGATATCTATCGCTTCTACAATTTGCTTATCATCATCACACACTAAAATATTCAACATTCGCTTTCACCTCATCTCTTATTTTAACTCATGATTGTCGATCTTACCAGTATTTTAACAAGATAAATTTAAAAATTTTGACAATAATTCTGAAGAAATCTTTAATTTTAGCAATTATTGACATAACTGGGAAAAAATTTGTCTATCAGGGTGTTTTAGCTTTTTTATGTTTCAGTTTGGGGTGGTTTTTTTTGGGGGAGGGAAAAGATGAAAGGGGCGCTGCGGCAAGCACCTATTCCAACGAAGCCGCGCTCTCGCTCCGTTCCAGACGTAGCGGA
>CAJUHN010000277.1 GCA_910585935.1 uncultured Lachnospiraceae bacterium
TGTCCGTTACGTCTGGAACGGAGCGAGAGCGCGGCTTCGTTGGAACTATTTCTGTTCTTCGCGGAAACTTAAGCCCCCTGATCAACTTGATTTTCGCTCTTTTCTACGATATAATCAATGTATATTTAAAACGCCAAGGTAGAAAAAATGTTATGGTAGTTTAAATAATAAGATGAAAAAACGGATAGAAAATATTCACTTTGACAGTAAAAAATTAAAAATAGGAGAGAATATCATGAAAGTTTATATTATGCGGCATGGAGAAACAGATGCCAATAAAGAAAGAATAATACAGGGGCAAAGAAATACTCACTTAAATGAAGAAGGAAAAAAACAAGCAATAGAAGCAGGAAAAATCATAAAGAAGATAGATTTCGCCGCAGTTTATACTAGCCCTTTAGAGCGAGCAATAGAAACAGCAGAATTGGCAACAGGAAGATCTAGAGAAGAATTTCATATAGAGAAACGGTTAGCAGAAATTTCTTTTGGAGAGTTAGAAGGCTGTAGTATTATGGATGATAAATTGTATGCTTTTTTTGCTGCTCCTGAACAGTATCAGCCTCCTGAAGATGGAGAAACATTAGAAGAATTATCGAAAAGAGTATGGGAATTTATGGAGGAAATAAAGGGAAAATACCCTAATCAAAATGTGTTATTAGTATCCCATGGAGCGGCGATTCATGCGATATGGTATAAAATGACAGGAATTTCAATGAAAGATTTTTGGAAGATAAAAGTAGGAAATTGTACTATTTTAGAGGTTTCCGATGAAACAGGAGAATATAGAGAGGAAGAGAAATAAGACAGAGGATTTTCCAAAATAGTATAAAAATAGTACAAAAATAGTACAAAATCTGCTTGAAATTTCTTTTAGAAAACGATACAATTAAAATTGGCAGAAATTTGGTTTATTATTATAAAAAAATGGAGGGCTGAAGAATGAGTACAACGGCACAATCATCAGCAAGTAAGAGGATAGAAGCTTTACTTGATGATAACAGTTTTGTTGAAATCGGCGGATATGTTACTGCCAGAAACACAGATTTTAACATGCAGCAAAAAGAAACCCCTGCAGATGGTGTGATAACTGGGTATGGTCTTATTGAAGGAAATCTTGTGTATGTATATAGTCAAGACGTTTCTGTAATGAATGGGACAATAGGGGAAATGCATGCAAAAAAAATTGTAAATCTTTATAAAATGGCAATGAAAATGGGAGCACCTATTATCGGATTTGTGGACTGCGCAGGTTTTAGATTACAAGAAGCGACAGATGCATTAAATGGTTTTGGAGAAATTTATATGCAACAGACATTAGCTTCTGGTGTGATACCACAAATTACAGCGATTTTTGGAACTTGCGGCGGCGGTATGGCAGTAATTCCTACTTTGACAGATTTCACTTTTATGGATGAAAAGAAAGCGAAATTATTTGTAAATTCTCCTAATGCGATTGATGGAAATAATACTTCTAAATGTGACAGCGCTTCAGCAAAATTTCAGAGTGAAGAGGCTGGTATTGTAGATGTAGTTGGAAAAGAAGAGGATATTTTAGAACAGATCAGACAACTTATCTGTATCCTTCCAGCAAATCAGGAAGATGATATGTCTTATGAAGAATGTACAGATGATTTGAACCGTATTTGCGAAAATATAGAAAATGGAGCAGCAGATGCTTCTTTCGTGCTTTCTGAAATTTCTGATAATTCTTTCTTTTTTGAAGTGAAAAAGGAATATGCAAAAGATATGGTGACAGGATTTATTCGCCTAAATGGAAATACAGTAGGGGCAGTGGCAAACCGTAGTGTTATCTATGGAGAAAATGGAGAAGAAGTTGAAAAATTTGATGCAGCCATTTCTGCACAAGGCTGTGAAAAAGCGGCAGATTTTGTAAATTTCTGTGACGCATTTAGTATTCCCGTTCTGAGCCTTACAAATGTAAAAGGGTATAAAGCGACTATGTGTCAGGAAAAAATGATGGCAAAAGCTGTGGCAAAACTTACATATGCGTTTGCAAATGCGACTGTTCCAAAAGTAAATGTGATTATAGGAGAAGCTTTTGGAAGTGCATATTTGACAATGAACAGCAAGTCTATTGGTGCAGATGTAGTCTATGCTTGGCCAGACGCTTCTATCGGCATGATGGATGCAGAACAGGCAGTCAGAATTATGTATGCAGAAGAAATCAAAAAGGCAGATAATGTGAATGATGTGATTGCAGAGAAAACAAAGGAATATATGGCTTTGCAGTCAAGCGCAGTTGCAGCAGCAAAAAGAGGTTATGTAGATGATATTATTGAAGCTAAAGATACTAGAAAATATGTAATCGGCGCTTTTGAAATGTTATTTACAAAGCGTGAAGACCGTCCTAATAAAAAACACGGATGTGTATCATAAGGGAGTGAAGAATGATGACGCTATTTATAGCAGGAAGTAGTATCGGTATAGGAAAAGCACTTTTAAATACACTTATGGGCATGGGAACAGTATTTCTTGTATTGATATTTATTTCTTTTGTGATTAGCTTATTGAAAAATGTGAATAAGATCGGACAAGAACAGCCAAAACAGATAGAACAAGCGCCAGCTCCTGTAAGTGCTCCTGTGCAGATAGAAGAAATAGAAGAGGAAGAACTGGTCGATGATGAAGAGTTAGTTGCTGTGATCACTGCTGCTATTTGTGAATATCAAGGAGCTTCTCTAGAAGGCTTTCAAGTGAGATCGATTAAGCGAGTACAAAGAAAGAGATAATATTTAAAATTTTATGACAATACAACATGAATATATGATAAGCCCTTCTCTTTTTAGACGAAAAGACGAATTTGCTTAAGAACAGCGACAGAATGAAAGAGAGTGTATGAAGTAATAAAAGATATATTATCAAATGTGAATAAATTCAAAAGATCTGAAAATTAAGGGAAAAATCAAAAATAAAATTTAGGAAAGGAAAAGCTATTTAGATGTTAATTTGCAAAATCGCATAGAAAAGCGAAGGAAGTATGTATAGAAACATCTGATATATACATTTGTATATATTTTAGTAGCAGGAAGTAAAAAAATGAAAAATTATACAATTACTGTGAATGGAACATCATATGATGTTACTGTGGAAGAAGGCGGCGCAGGAAGTACTCCAAAGGCATCTGCTCCAAAAGCAGCTCCAAAACAGAAAGCAGCTCCAGCACAAAAACCAGCAGCTAGTACAGGCGCACAAGGTGCAGTGAAAGTGAGTGCTCCTATGCCGGGTAAAATTCTTGCAGCAAAAGTAAATGCGGGACAAGCAGTAAAACGTGGAGATGTTATGCTTATCTTAGAAGCAATGAAAATGGAAAACGAGATTGTTGCTCCACAGGATGGTACTGTCGCTAGTATTAATGTGACGGTTGGTCAGTCTGTAGAGGCAGGAGATGTACTGGCTACATTAAACTAGGATTCACGGCGGCGGGCTTATGCAGATGTGAATTCCCATAAGTACAATATTACATGGGAGGTTAAGAAATGACTTATGTTATAGACACAATGAGTAACTTGATACAACAATCCGCTTTTTTCAATTTATATTGGGGAAATTATGTGATGATTGTAGTAGCATGTGTATTCTTGTATTTAGCGATTAAAAAAGGATACGAGCCGCTCCTGTTAGTTCCAATCGCATTTGGTATGCTTTTGGTGAATATCTATCCCGATATCATGTTGAAGATTGGAGAATCAGAAAATGGAGTCGGCGGATTACTGCATTATTTTTATTTGTTAGATGAATGGAGTATTTTACCTTCATTGATTTTCTTAGGAGTCGGTGCAATGACAGATTTTGGACCATTGATCGCCAATCCTAAAAGCTTTTTACTCGGAGCAGCAGCGCAATTTGGTATTTTTGCAGCATATTTATTAGCTATTTTCTTTGGATTTAATGATAAGGCAGCAGCAGCAATTTCTATTATTGGTGGTGCAGATGGACCTACTTCTATTTTCTTAGCAGGAAAATTAGGACAAACTGAATATATGGGACCTATCGCAGTAGCAGCATATTCTTATATGTCTTTAGTTCCTATTATTCAGCCTCCAATTATGAAATTGTTCACAACAAAAGAAGAACGTGCAATTAAAATGGAGCAGTTAAGACCTGTTTCTAAATTAGAAAAAATTTTATTCCCTATTGTGGTAACTATCGTAGTAGTATTAATTTTACCTCAAACAGCACCACTTGTTGGTATGTTGATGTTAGGAAATCTGTTCCGTGAATGTGGTGTAGTAAAACAATTATCAGAAACAGCTTCTAATGCTTTAATGTATATTGTAGTTATTTTACTTGGTACTTCCGTAGGAGCTTCTACCAGTGCAGAAGCATTCTTAAAATGGGATACCATTAAGATCGTCGTTTTAGGATTGGTGGCATTTGCAGTTGGTACAGCAGCAGGTGTATTGTTTGGTAAATTAATGTGTAAGATAAGTGGTGGAAAGATTAATCCTCTGATCGGTTCAGCAGGTGTTTCTGCAGTTCCTATGGCGGCGAGAGTATCACAAAAAGTTGGTGCAGAGGCTGACCCGACCAATTTCTTATTGATGCATGCAATGGGACCTAATGTAGCAGGTGTTATTGGTACAGCCGTAGCAGCAGGTACTTTTATGGCTATGTTTGGAGTCAGATAAAAAAGAAAAATAGTTTAATTTTTATCTAAAAACCAGTAAGAATACTCCTACTTCTACAAGTAGGGGAGTATATCACAGAACAGAAACAGGAGGTAATACAATGGCAGAACAGGTGAAAAAACCTTTAAAAATTACAGAAACCATTTTACGTGATGCACATCAGTCTTTGATCGCTACCAGAATGAGAACAGAGCAGATGTTACCTATCATAGATAAAATGGATAAAGTAGGATATCACTCCGTAGAATGTTGGGGTGGTGCGACATTTGATGCTTCCCTTCGTTTTTTAAAAGAAGACCCATGGGAAAGACTCAGAAAGCTGAAAGATGGTTTTAAAAATACAAAATTACAGATGTTATTTCGAGGACAAAATATTTTAGGATATAACCATTATGCAGATGATGTAGTAGAATACTTTGTTCAGAAATCTATTGCGAATGGAATCGATATTATACGTATTTTTGACTGTTTTAACGATCTTCGTAACTTACAGACTGCTGTAAAAGCTGCGAATAAAGAAAAAGGTCATGCACAAGTGGCATTATCTTATACATTAGGAGATGCTTATAC
>CAJUHN010000278.1 GCA_910585935.1 uncultured Lachnospiraceae bacterium
GGCTTTGTTTATACAAAAAAGAGGATGCATCGTTTCGACACACCCTCCTATTTTTTTGACATTTCGGGTAGGTATGGTTTAAATCGTCGTTGGGCAACGGCGAATTCATGGTTGCCCAACGATGATTTCACCGTTGCCCAATGGTGAATTTGCTATTAGGTGCAGAGTTTTAGTAAGAATTGCATACGGAAAAACGGGACTTCTACCGGGATTATATTTTGTTCTCCTATCTTTTTGTCGCCTATTTCATAGAAGAAGTAGGAGGTCTTTTGTTTTTTTCCTGTATCAACCTTTTCAAAAAATGTTATTTGTGAGAAATAATTTTTATCTTTGCAACGTTGTAGCAGCGTAAGTTGCCTAACATTATATTGATTGATGAAAGTGTTTAGCTTTTATCCTTGTCAGGGAATCTGGTAAATTTCAAAAAGCACAGGGAAGCATAACACTCATCACTTGTATTGCTATGTATAATTTGTGTTACATATGCTTTATGGGTGTGGAGTATTGTTTATTTGTGCTTAGGTTTACCAGAACCTCCTGACGGATAGACTAATAACTCCACACTTTCTTTTTTACTGTTTAACGAACTGCTATTGGAGTTGTGACTGTGAAATTAATTTTATTTATTGTGATGAAATCCGTTTTATAATATATGCTATCCGTTTTTTTAAGAAGAAGCATTTTAAGAAGAAATAATACTCTCATTAGAGCGCCATATTGAAGAAAAAACCTATCTTTGCAATTGTTAAGACACTATTGGTGCTTTAGCAGACATAAGAAAGCGTTTTTGCTTTGTCCCGAAACTGAAATTCGCCAAATTTTAATCAAGAGGACGGAGGCAATATGACGCTCATTCTGTTTTGTATATATTCATACAGCCTATGCTGTATCCATATGTCAAAATGGCGTGAGAGTATTGTTTCTTCTCGTTCATTCTTGATCAGGCGTTTGGCGATGCCTCAGTTTCGATGAACTGGCAGACAAGTCTCACGCCTTTCTTGTATCTTACTATCTATAGATTAATAATCATTGCTGAATTTGGAGACTTATAGGCATCATTTTATAATGATGTTATGGGAAATGTATTTACGCTTTTGAAGAAGAAGTTTTTTGGGACTGCCCCGTTTTTTGTAAATCACTTGAAATTGTATAACTGGCGATTGGAATTGGATGTATGCTTATACAAACGATGAGGGTTTGATAAAATATTGACAAATTGGCAGAAGAAAATAAACGGGAGAATGAGATAATGAGTATAGCAGCACAAGCTGTTAGAGAATCGATTCATATTGCAGATTCTTTTGCTAAAATTGATTTATAATATTAATTGTAGACAATATGAGACTTTTTAATTTAAAAAGAGAGAAATGGCTTTTGCTTCTGTTAATGGGAATTGTTTCTTGTATAGAAGGTAAATCGCAAGGTAAATATATAACTTATCCTAAATATGATGAGTATACACAAATTGGTAGCTGTTATGTTGGCTTTAATAATATTTTTATTTTAAAAAAAGAAAAGAACGGAATAGCTTCTTATAGCTTATGCCTAAATAGCCAAAGGAATAACCCTTATGCAATAGAAAATAACATTCCTTATGATGAATATCAACAAGTGGCTATTGTGCTTTTTACAGACCAGAGTCATATAAATTTGCAAATGAATTTTGTAAAAGAAAGATTCGAGGGTAATTTGTCTTTGTCTCAATTTGATATGATGAAAAATAAAGAAATAAAAGAAATAAAACTTCTAAAAAGTAATTGGGAATACCCTGTTGAGAAAAATAGAGATGCTATAAGGTTGGATTTACAGCTTTTAGCTAAAAGTATCAATGATATAAAAATCATATATGATAAAAAAATAGAAGAAGAAGAAATAAAAAAGAAAGAACAGGACAAAAGGGAACAAGAGGCTTTGGAACAAGAAAGAAGGAAAATTTTAGATTTATATCTTTCTGAGCATATAAATTTCCCGGCAGAAGCCCGTAAAGATGGAATACAAGGAGGAAGGGTTATTGTGCAATTTGTTATAGAAAAGGATGGTTCTACTTCTAATCATAAAATAGTTCGTAGTGTACATCCTGCAATAGATAGAGAAGTTGTTCGAGTTTTGGAATCTATGCCTAAATGGCTCCTTGGTAAACAGCATAATAAAAATGTACGTACTTATTGTACAATTCCGCATCTTGTTATCGATAAGTAAAATAATCATTTCTAAATAAAGATAGCAGATGAATATATCAATATATCAAAGTTCTATTGATTTTTTGACTAGTTTCAAACCAACTTATTTAGGTAAAGGTGTGGTATTAAAATGTGAATATACAGACGGAAATGGCAACTTGCAATCAGATAGGCTTAATGTTCTTTTCGATAATGAACTGATAACAGTCACTAAAGTTGAAAAGAAGATTGGTAATGCTGAGGAAGTGAAGCAGTTTATGTCCGACTGTAAATTAGTTATGTAGGATAATTATAGAATAAACACGTATTTTTATGGGAAGTGTATTTATCGCAATTATAATAGGTAGCATAGTAGGGATATGTTTTGTACTTGTTGTTAGGAATCGTATTCAAGAGATTGAAAATGCATCTTTTGAAAAAAAAATAGTAGAAAGGCTTTTGGTTATATCGCAGTTACATATAATGTATGCATGTATAATTTACGGTTATATTTGTTCCATAACTCCAGAACTTATGCCAGAAGATCAAACTGTACGTTCCTTTTTTCAGGATCATGAATTAATAGGGGGAATTGTAGAAGAATTGACTGGAACAAATCTAAATCCGGACATTGATGCTATCCATGATAGGGTGCAAATGGGTAAAACTTACGGTTTGATTTTTATGATAATTCTCATTGTTCTTGCTTCAATTGAGGGCATTGGATTAGTTAATAGAAGAATTAACCGATGGGTAATTGAAGCAATAGCTATAGTCACGTCTATTGGCTGCTACTTCTGTTTTCAGTATGCAGTAGATTTACAAAAAGAGGTAATGAGCAATAGTACTATATTGCAATTAACAGATATTACTGCAGGCTTTCTTGGTGTAGGAGGGTTTAGCTCAATGTTCATCAATATGTTTGAATTTGCATTTTGGATTATATTGCTTGCTTTATTCATAAATCATCTTTTATATCATCGTGCACTGAATAAATATTATACAAGTAATCGCTAAAACATATTATTACAAATATAAAATTAATAGTTATGGAAAGTAAAACATCAAAATCAATGGGAGAAAAAGTGTTTATTGGAGCACTTCTAGGATGGGCAGGAGCTTTTATTTTAATGTGTATGATATTCGGAAGTTTCCCCAAAAATTTATCAGATGCTCAGTATCCTCTATTTTTATCTTTAGCTCCTGGAGCTATTATTGGGATAATTGTGACTTATGTTGTAAATAAGTCATCTGACTCTAATGTTCCACCAGTTAAGCAGGAAACTCTAGAAGACCGTTTGATTAAGTTAAAATCATTGCTTGATCAAGGTGTTCTTACTAAAGAAGAATTTGAAGAACAGAAAAAGAAAATATTGGAAAATTAGTAGAAGTAGTAATAATGAAAAAAATATCAATTTTATTATTTTTGTGTGGATTTACCTTACAAGTGTTCGCACAGTTTCCCCCTAAGAATATTGCAACAGCATTGTTATGTCAAGATGCAATAGGGTTACTACACATTTATAATAAGGAGCCAAAAAACAGATCTCAAGTAGAGGATGCTTTTTTAACTGGAATTGATCTTTCTGAGTATTCTTATGAACAAATTGATACATTGTGTCTTGTGGTTGACAAATCATCTGTTCTAGGTGATTACCTATTTAAGGTAAGAGAATATAGGAAAAATGAAATTATAAATGAGTTGGAGAAATGTACAGTAGAAGAACTTGTATCGCATGCTGTCGCATATCCTACACGAAAGGCACTTATAAATGATTTTATAAACACAAGTATATTGAGTGTTTTGGATTCATTATCTTATAAGGAATTGTCTTATATTAGTAGTTATTTACGAGATTATGATATCTATTTTTCTGTAGAGAACAAGAAAAAGGATAGAACCTATGAAATCCAAAATATATTGCAGCAAAATGTGCACAAATATTGTGAAGAGGAAATGGTTTTGATGGAATCTCTTCTTTTTAACATAGAGAAATCTGTGTGGAGATATTTATTTGGTGGATATAAAGAAGTAGCTAAATACTATTCTCAGATAGGTATGATACCTGATGATGTAACAACGGCTGCAGAACAATATAGGGCATTAGTGAGAACTTGTATTCCAACAAAAGATATTTCAAAAAAGTTGAAAATAGAAGTAAGTCAGTTTTGTAATTCTATAAATAAAGCACGAGCTAATTATGCACAATATTTTGGGAGAAAAAATCCTCCCAAAATTAACTTTGTTATTCCAGAACTTGATTTTTCTTATAATGTGTCAAGTGATATGTTAGTAAAAGTAGGTAAAGCACGAGAACATTTTGTGGATGACAGAGAAACTACGAAAAAAATTTCTAATGTAGCAAGTGTATTTATTGGTTTCTGGGCTACTATTGGTAAAGGTGCACTTGATATAATGGCTGTATCTGATTTATCAGATAAAGAAGTTCATTTTCGAGAAATGTATATGCAGGAAGTTTTAAAGGAAATTGTAATAAAAGTCGAACGACAGAATCTGTTAATTAAAAAGAGTATAGAAAAACAACTAAAACAAAATCAAAATGGTTTTATCAATTTCATTACTAACTAGACAGCGAATATTAATAGGAATACTATCGCTGATGATTTCGGGAAATGCACATGCACAGATAGTTGACTGGATTATAGATCAGGCCGCTCAAAGCATTGTGAATGAGGCAGAAAAGCAATTGGGTGAAATCGGAAACTCTCTTTGGAACTCTATAATTGAATCTGAAGCAAAAGCCAGTATAACAAAAAAGGCTAATAAATTGAAGGATATTGAAATAGACCGAACCAAAGAACTTAAACTCTTAGAAAAATATAAAGATATACCAATATATCGATATAGTGAAATGTATCCACTAATGTTTTCTAAAACGGAATCATATTTGAATCCGTTAAATAATATTGAAATATCTAAGCTTGGAAATGGAGTTATAATGAATTATTGCTGTCCGGTAAAACTTTGACATGATAGGAAATGGACTATTTTTAT
>CAJUHN010000279.1 GCA_910585935.1 uncultured Lachnospiraceae bacterium
GTCTGGAACGGAGCGAGAGCGCGGCTTCGTTGGAAGATGTCTTTCCAAAGCGAACCTGTAGTCACAATCTCCTAAGATTTCCCTTATATTTTACACGAAAAACTTATATACTGTCTATCTTTATTTTTGTATGTAAAAGAATTATTGCTTGTAAACTCTTCTTTCCCTTGCTATAATAGACGAAGAAACCGAGTTTGTTCTATCATTTTTGGCATACTCAATATAAAAAATAGGATGGAATCATTATGATGATAAAGAAAAAACTTTTTGGAAAAAAACAATTATTTTTTGCTATTTGTATCAGTACCGCTTTTTTGTCGGCATGTTCCTCAAAAAGTGCAAAGAATAATGAAGCTGGTATAGATTATTATAATAAGAAAAATTATGCAGAGGCTGTTAATTCCTATGCTCAGGCAATCGAACAAGATAAGACAAAACCAGAATATTACATAAACTTAGCAATGGCATATGTAGAATTAGGGGAATATGAAAATGCGCTCACACAGATAGGATTTGCTCTACAATTAGATTCTGAAAATCAAGCTGCTTACCGCGCAAAAGGAATTATCTGTATCGCCTTAAGCGACTACCAGAATGCTATTTTGGCATTTGAACAAGCTTTAAGTCTTGCCGATAATTTTGTAGGAACAATGGAATATGATATCTTAGATTACCGCGCGATTGCAGAATTAAAAAGTGGCAATTATAAAAAAGCGATTGAAACTTATACTATTTTATTAAATGTGAAATATGAAGTGCAGAATCATTATTATTTAAGAGGCTGTGCTTATCTTGTAAATGGCAATCGGACAGCAGCTTTAGAAGATTTTAAACAAGTAGTAAAAGATAAAAATGCCAGTTATGATATGTATCTAAATATCTATACGGCGTTATCGCAATATGGTTATGAAGAAGAAGCAACACAATATTTATCGGAAGCACTCACTTCTGGAAAAGGCAAAAAAGATGATTATTTTGCGAAGGGCAAGATATACTATTATATGAAAGATTATTCTAATGCTACTACAAATTTGTTGAGTGCGAAGGATGCCAATATCTCAGAAGCTCTTCTTTATTTAGGAAAAGTTTATTCTGCTACAGGAGATGATACACAAGCCTCTCTTATGTTTCAGCAATATATTGAAGCAAACCCTACAAATGGTGATGTTTATAACCAATTAGGGCTGATTAAATTAGAACAGGGTTCTTATGAAGAAGCATTAACTTATTTTCAAACTGGTCTATCCTCGGGTGATTTAAATGCAAAAAAATCACTTTCTTATAATGAAGCGATCACTTATGAATATTTATTAGATTTTCAGACCGCAAGGGAAAAGTTTGCCGCTTATATAGCTGCTTATCCAGAAGATAGTGCGGCTGTCAGGGAATATGAATTTTTAAAAACTCGGTAAATATAGTTTGTATAATCCCTGATGCAAACGGATTGGAGTTTATTTATGAAAGAACTATTAGAAACAAAACAAGAATTAGAGCAAGTCATTTTAGTAGGTATATGTACACAAGAAAATGATGATACGGAAGAATCTTTAAAAGAATTAGCGGAATTAGTGGAAACAGCAGGCGCACACCCTTTGACTATGGTGATACAAAATAGGGAAAGTATTCATCCCGGCACATATTTAGGAAAAGGAAAAATAGAAGAACTGCGGGAGCTTATTGATAAATTGCACGCTACTGGCATTGTCTGTGATGATGAGCTTTCTCCTGCACAATTTAGAAATTTAGAGGATGCTTTAGATACAAAGGTCATGGATCGCACTCTCATCATTTTAGATATTTTTGCAGCTCATGCTTCCACAAAAGAAGGAAAAATTCAGGTAGAACTCGCACAATTAAAATATCGTTCTGCGCGTCTAGTCGGTCTTAGAAGTTCTCTCTCTCGTCTGGGAGGAGGAATTGGAACAAGAGGTCCAGGTGAAAAGAAATTGGAAATGGATCGACGTCTTATCAAAGATCGTATTGCACAGCTTAACAAAGAACTTCAAAATGTCAAACAGTCACGCGAAATATCTAGGCAGCAGAGGAGTCGTAATCGTATGCCAATCGCTGCGATTGTCGGATATACAAACGCAGGGAAATCCACTCTGTTAAATAAACTCACAGATGCAAATGTGCTAGAAGAAGATAAATTATTTGCAACACTAGATCCAACCACACGCAATTTACGGCTTTCTAGTGGACAGGAGATTCTTTTGACAGATACAGTAGGATTCATCCGCAAATTGCCTCATCATCTAATTGAAGCCTTTCGTTCTACCTTAGAGGAAGCGAAATATGCGGATATTATTTTACATGTAGTGGATACTTCTAACCCTCAAATGAATACACAGATGCAGATCGTATATGAAACATTGAAACAGTTAGAAATTGGCAATAAACCTATTATCACTATCTTTAATAAAAAAGACAAGCTAGATTCCGATTCCGCTCCTATTTTAAGAGATTTTAAAGCAGATAAAATTTTATCTATTTCTGCTAAAACAGGAGAAGGACTTAACGATTTACTCACTTCATTAGAAGAAGTGCTGCGAGAACAAACCATCTATCTCAATTATTTATTTTCCTATCAAGATGCAGGAAAAATACAGAGCATACGAAAAAGTGGGCAGCTTTTAAAAGAAGCTTATGAAGAAGATGGTATCCGAATAGAAGCCTATGTCCCACAGGAACTCTATGCGAAAATCACAGCGCAAAAAGCATAAAATATGGAATAATTGAAAAGGTTCTATTATGACAGTTTTTTCTATCTATTTGTCATAATAGAACCTTTTTTTAAGATTTTGAACGGAAAAACTAGCTCACCTTTTAACTCACGCAAACTTTTTCTTCTATTTCTCTTTCATTGTTCTGCTGTGCAATGATTTTAAATTCTTTTAAAGCTAATTGAAAACATTCTAATGCTATAGGAGATAATGCCCCACACTCTCCGCCGAGTATCATCTGACACGCTCTTTCATGTGCGAAAGCATCTTTATATACTCGCTTACTCACTAATGCATCATAAATATCTGCCACTGCGACTATTTGAGCGCTCAGTGGAATTTCTTCTCCTTTTAATCCATCTGGATATCCCCTTCCATCCCATTTTTCATGATGATGGCGACAAATTTCATAACAATATTTATAAAATTGATTTTCTTTATCTCTATTGAATCTCGCTAATATATCACAGCCTATCGTAGTATGTGCCTTCATAATAGAAAACTCTTCTGTAGTGAGTCTTCCCGGCTTTAGTAAAATCGCATCACTGATCCCAATCTTTCCAATATCATGCAGTGCAGAAGCCCGCACTATCATATCTATATTTTCTTCGTCCATATGATACTCTGGATAATGTACTTTCAACTTTTTTAATAAAACTTTTGTGAAATTTTTGATGCATCGGATATGTGCTCCTGATTCTAAATTTCTAAATTCCACCACAGTACTCAGAGCATCTACTAAAAACTCATTATTTTCTTTTAGTTCCTGTGCATTTCTCAATAATTCTTCCGCCTGTTCCTTCAGACGACGCTCCATATTCTTTTTATTTTGATACAGATCTATCACATTTTGAGTCCGCCTCATCACAACTCTCGCTACAAATGGCTTATATATAATATCTGATACTCCATAAGAATATGCCTTTTCTTCACTCTCTATCCTAGTTTCTGCTGTAATTAATATCACTGGAATAGAAGATAAATAGTTCTCTTTTGCCATAAAATCCAACACCCCAAAGCCATCCAGCACTGGCATAATCAGATCTAACAGCACAACTGCTATGGAACTTTCATATGTTTTTATGTATTCAATCGCCTGTTTCCCATTTTCTGCCGATAAAATTTTATAACTTTTTTCAAAAAGCTGTGAAAGAATCTTTCTGTTCATTTTCACATCATCCACGATTAATATATAATCCTCCATACTACTTCAGCCTTTCCTTATCTCTTTTTTTATCATATCATTTTTCTTTTTACCTATCAAAAGTCTATGATAAAAATTCTCCCATCTGTTCCCACAAATTTTCTATCTCTTCTTTTTTGGCTAAATTTTCTGAAAACGCACTGGCACTTCCAGCGCACACTCCTAACTTCAATGCATATTCATAGTTTCTTTCTTTGATATATCCAGCTAAAAAACCCGCCACCATAGAATCACCTGCTCCAACAGGGTTTTTCAGCTCTCCCTGCAAAGCCTTACATTCATAAAACTTTTCATCTTCATCAATGAGCAGCGCTCCATCTTGTCCCATAGAAACTAAAACATTTCTAGCTCCTAATGTTTTTAACTTTTTAGCATAAAAAACAGCCTGTTCCTTTTGTTTTATTTCTGTCTGAAATAATTCTCCTAACTCTTCTAAGTTAGGTTTAATTAAAAATGGATGATATGGCAAAATTCGCAAAAGGAGAGAACCTGATGCATCCACCACAATAGATACTTGTTTTTTTGATAATAACTTAAATATCCTATCATATATTTCCTGATTGACAGAAGCAGGCAAACTTCCAGCTAATACCAAATAATCTTCTTTTTTACACCCCTCTAACTTCTGGAATAACTCTTCTATCGCTTTTTGTGGAATATCTGGTCCTATTCCATTGAGTTCTGTTTCCTCTTCCCCCTTTATCTTAATATTAATCCTGCTAAATCCTTCTGGCAACTTGATAAAATCTGCCTTACATCCTGCTTCCAACAACCGACTTTCTATCTCTTCTCCCGTAAACCCTGCCAAAAACCCTAATGCTCTATTTTCTACCCCAAATTCATTTAATACCAAAGAAACATTAATTCCCTTTCCCCCAACCAAAAAATTCGTCTGATATGCTCTATTTAAAATCCCCGCCTGAAATTTTTTCAATATCACCCGATAATCTAACGCTGGATTAAATGTCACTGTATAAACTATTCTATTTCCATTCAACACCTTTCACCAACCTCGTCCCTTTCCCTATAACATACTCCCCCTTCCCCACTTATAGAAATAGGAGATAACTACAAAACTCCACCTCATATAAATACTACTCTTCCTAAAAACCCTTTTTTGCATATCTCCTCACCTAGATTTCATAAATTCTGGTAACATTCGCTTTTCAAAAAGTAGAACAGCCAACTACCAGCGGAGGCGAGGAAGTGTTCCATAAGAAGCCCCTTGGAAGACGTCGGTACTTAAT
>CAJUHN010000280.1 GCA_910585935.1 uncultured Lachnospiraceae bacterium
GACCAAAGGGTCGCTACGACAAGAAAGTATTCCAACGAAGCCACGCTTTCGCTCTGTTCCAGACGTAGCGGATACTAAATTCGCAGCTTCTTACGAAACTGCTCATTAAGTACCAACGTCTTCCAAAGGGCTTCTTTTGGAATACTTTCTTGTCTATGCTACTTTTTTGTCTTAACTGGTTTTTGAGAAATACATCACACAATAAAATAGAAAATAACTTCGTCACCCTTTTTATTCTATTGTTATCATGAGATTGATTCATAAAGTAGAACAGCCAACCAACTAGCTGCGGCAAGGAAGTATTTCCATAAGAAGCCCCTTGGAAGACGTCGGCACTTAATGAGCAAACCCGCAAGAAGCGGGATTTGCGAATTTAGTACCGCTACGTCTGGAACGGAGCGAAAGCGCGGCTTCGCTGGAATACTTCCTTGCCGCAGCGGAACTTTAATTCTTCAAGTACCCTGAATAATAATGTATTTATCTGTTTTCTACTAGACAATATTTCTTTTTTATGTTATGATAAATTAGTAATTTATCTCACTTGCACTTGTAGCTCAGTGGATAGAGCAGTGGTTTCCGGAGCCACGTGTCGGGGGTTCGACTCCCTTCAAGTGCATCAGTTGGCACGAATTTGAATACAACGTGTTCATTTTTCGTGCCATTCTGCATATTTAGAGATATAAATTATATAAAAAACTGTCATAAAATAAAAATTTTTTACATATTATCTCATCTGATTCCCAAAATAATAGATAGATATTTTTATTGGAAAATCAAGGCAGTTAATATTATTATCCTGTTTAAGAAGCATAAAACTTCCTTTGTGAGGTTAAAGTCAAATATCTGAATAACTTTTTACTTTCTTGAAATATAATTTCGTTGACTTCTTGCTTCGTGGAAATAAAAAGAAAAAGGGGTTCTTATGCAAAGAGAAAAATTCAAATCAAGATTAGGTTTTATCCTGTTATCAGCAGGGTGTGCTATTGGAATCGGAAATGTCTGGCGTTTTCCATATATAGTAGGAAAATATGGAGGAGGAGCTTTTGTTTTATTTTATATTTTCTTTTTACTGATTATGGGAATTCCTGTTATGACCATGGAATTTTCTGTTGGACGTGCCAGTCAAAAAAGTGCTGCTTGTTCCTTTCATGTTCTGGAAAAACCCGGACAGAAATGGCATTTTCACAGCTATCTTGCTATCGTTGGAAACTATCTGCTCATGATGTTTTATACTACAATCGCTGGGTGGATGTTATATTACTTTTATGGTATGCTCACTGGCAAATTTGTAGGTGCAGATTCACAACAAGTTACTACGATGTTTTCAGAAATGACCTCATCTCCTCTCATAATGATTGGTTGGATGATTTTTGTTGTAATTTTAGGATTTGGCATCTGCTCTATGGGGCTTCAAAAAGGTGTAGAAAAAATTACAAAAGTGATGATGATTTCTTTATTGTTTATTATGTTAATATTAGCCGTTCATAGTATCTTTTTAAAAGGTGGACAAGAAGGACTCTCTTTTTATTTATTACCTGATTTCAAAAGAATGGTGGATATTGGCATAGGAGAAACGATTGTAAACGCTATGAATCAAGCATTTTTCACCCTCAGCCTCGGTATAGGCTCTATGGCTATCTTTGGAAGTTATCAGGACAAAAGCCACTCTTTATTAGGAGAAGCTGTCAATATCGCTGTCTTAGATACTTTTGTTGCTTTTGTAGCTGGTTTAATCATTTTTCCAGCATGTTTTGCTTTTCAAGTCAATCCAGACAGTGGACCTAGACTTATTTTTATCACACTTCCTAATATTTTTAATGAAATGGTAGGAGGAAGAATTTGGGGCAGCCTATTCTTCTTATTTATGTCCTTCGCTGCGCTCTCTACTGTCATCGCAGTCTTTGAAAATATTATGTCTTTTGGAATGGACTTATGGGGATGGTCTAGAAAAAAAGGAGCAATCATCAATGTAATTATTGTGATACTTGGTTCTATTCCATGTATTTTAGGCTTTAATTTATGGGCTGGCTTTCACCCATTAGGTGCTGGAAGTAATGTTTTAGATCTAGAAGACTTTTTAGTGAGCAATCTATTTTTGCCTTTTGGTTCTTTTATTTATACTTTATTCTGTGTTTCTCGCTATGGTTGGGGATGGGATAATTATATAGAAGAAGTAAATGCAGGAAAAGGATTAAAAGTATCCTGTAAAAAGGCAGTAAAAATTTATTTAAAATATGTTCTTCCTTTTATTTTAATCATCATTTTACTACAGGGATTAATAGATAAATTTTTTTAATATAAAAACAAAAATTTAATAAAAAAGAAGCTATTGCAAAATGAATTTTTATTTCTATCACAATAGCTTCTTTTTCTCTACTTTTTTATTTATTTCTACTTTCTATATAAGAAAGCAGCATTAAAACAAATGTACCCAAAGTTAATCCACACTCCATCACTTCAAATACTGTCATAATACCATCTTCCTTCTTTGATCACATGCCATATCCATTTTTAAGATATTCTTTATCTCTGCTATTTCTTATTTCATACTGTCCTTTATCACACGTAATACATTTTTATATGCTATTTTTTCTATCACCGTTTCGGAAATTCCTTCTCTATGTAATTGTTCAAATAATAATTCCATTTTCTCTGGCTCTCCGATTTCAAATTCTCCTGTAATTCCATCAAAGTCTGTCCCTAATCCTACGCACTCCACTCCACCTATTTCAATAAAATGTTTGATATGAGCTGTCAGATTTTGAATCGTACTTTTTTTTGTCTTAATATCAGAATCCAAAAACTCAGGGGCAAAATTAACACCTGCTACTCCACCTTTTTCTGCTAATTTTCTTATCATATCATCTGTCAGATTTCTAGGGTGAGGGCTTAATGCGCGGCAATTAGAATGAGAAGCTACAAACGGTTTTTTGGATATTTTCATCACATCTTCAAATCCGCCATCAGATAAATGAGATACATCAATCAAAATACCCCATTCATTCATCACTTCAATCGCTTCTTTTCCAAATGAAGTCAAGCCCCGATTCATAATATCAGAATGAACCGAATTAGGCGCTCCAAAGCAGTTTTCATAATTCCATGTCAAAGAAATCAAACGCACTCCCTGTTGATAAAAATATTCTAGCCGCTCCATACTCCCTTGTACTGCTCTTCCATCTTCCATAGTCAAAAAAGCTGACATCTTTCCGTTCTTCTGATTATCGATAAAATCCTGATAATTTCTTGCAAATCCAATACTCTCTGAATGGTTTTCTATCGTATGAAATAAAATTTCTCTGGCTTTTTCAAAATAAATATCATCTTCTGGCATATCATCTGTCTTAGGCGGAAAAAATATCGCAAAAAACTGTCCCACCATCTCTGATTTTTTCATTCTCTCTATATCCAACATATATTCTGAAACTGTCCAAATATCTGAATGTTTTAAACGAAATGCCTTAGCCAACGTATCACAATGCATATCAAGATATCCCTTCATCTTCTACCTCCCTTTTTTCTCTCTATAATACTAACCTTTTTCACAAACTCCATTTCACCTAACATGTTCCACAATGTCCATGATCTCCACAACTTTTTTTATCATGCCCATGTCCGTGGTGATCACACATCTCATCTGGATTATAAGATAACTGATTCTTTAAATAGTCCTTTACAGAATTATCTGCATTTCCAATCACTCCCGGATATAATGAGATTCCCGCCTCTTTCAAAGCATTTCTAGCACCTGCGCCAATCCCTCCACAAATTAACACTTCTACACTATGTTCCTTTAAAAATCCTGCTAATGCTCCATGTCCATTTCCATTTGTATCCACTATCTGAGAAGATATCACCTTTGTACCCTCTACTTCATAAATTTTAAATTGCTCTGTATGTCCAAAATGTCCAAATACTTCTCCATTTTCGTAAGTTACTGCTACCTTCATTTTTCTTCTCCTTTTCTATATTGCCTTTTTGGCACATTATATTTTATGATTTTTTCTTTTCTACATTCCAATAAATATTCACTTGTTCTTCTGTAAGACTCTGTACAAATTCTTGTTTCATCAATAAAAATCTCTGCGTATCCAATAATAGATGATATAAAATCGCTCGATTTTCAAATTCTTCCCTTGTCTTTGGCAAAAAACTATGCTCCATTTTCTGTTTAATCTCCCAAAAATCGTCCATAAGAGTCACTACATTATTTGTTTCATGGAGCGAACACGCGATATGTTCTAAAAATCCTGCTATTTCCATCGCTTCTTTGGTATTCATTGTAATTTGAACAATAGAATTTCTCATATTTTCTAATAGCCCACTTTGACTTTTTCGCATTTCCATATACATAATATAATATTGTGCATGATGACTAAACGAATTTTTCATATTATCAAATGCTCTATTTAATCCCTTTTCAATATGACCTTTTAAAACAGGAAGCGATTTTTCTATCTGTTCTATCTGTTGTTCTCCTTTTAAACACCCTGCCATATAATTTAAGATAATCTGTAATTCTTCTTCTAAAAGAGTAATATCTTTTTTAATATCCCTTTTCACATCTGGCATATATAAATTCAATATCAGTGCAATTATCATTCCTATTAACAGCACAAGTACTTCATTCATAAGAAAAGCAAATGAAAAACTTCTCTCTGCCAAAAAGTGCATTCCTATTAGAGCATTTACAGAAAGTGTTTCATTCCAATTCAAAAAATATGTGATGATTAACATCCAAAATATAAAAACCATATATGCTAAAACCCCAAATCCCATCAAACGATAGATAAGAAAAGCACTCAATATAGTTATAAGAAAAGAACCAATGCGCCTGCCTGCTAAAAAAATAGTATCTTTTCTAGTATCTTGAATAGATAATAAAGTAATCACTGGAACAGAAGTAGCATACTTCAGTTCTAATGCCTGTGCGATTGTAAAAGCGAATGAACTTCCTATTGCAATTTTTAAAATTTTAATCCAATTCCGTTGGTTTGCCACAATATTTCTCCTCAATTACAAAAATATCTAAAAATATGAGCGGTTTAGAGCGTAGTTGACCAAAGGTTCGCACGGTAATGAAGTTTCCAACGAAGCCGCGCTTCCGCTCCGTTCCAAACGTAACGGACACTAAATTCGCAGCCCCTAACAGGACTGCTCATTAAGTGCCGAC
>CAJUHN010000281.1 GCA_910585935.1 uncultured Lachnospiraceae bacterium
CTGTAAGGAGTTGCGAATTTAGTACCACTACGTCTGGAACGGAGCGAGAGCGCGGTTTCGTTGGAACATTCCTTCTCTTAAGCGAACCTGTATCTAAAATAATCATTCCAGCCACTTTATTATGGTAAAGTGAGAAAGAAAATGATTTACTTTTATTAAAACAGCGTATATAATAGGTAGTATTGAACAAATGCTGTCCTGTTTTTTTTGAGCCAGCTTGTTGCAATAAAAATGAAATAGGGAGTCAAACGATATGAGATACTTAACATTTGCATTAGCGAAGGGAAGGCTTGCGAAAAAATCATTGGAGATTTTTGAGAAGATAGGCATCACTTGTGAGGAGATAAAAGAGGAAAATTCCAGAAAGCTAATTTTTACAAATGAAGAACTAAAACTGCGCTTTTTTCTTGCAAAAGCAACCGATGTTCCAACCTATGTAGAATATGGAGCTGCTGATATTGGAATCGTGGGTAAAGATACTATTTTAGAAGAAGGAAGAAAATTATTTGAAGTTGTTAATCTAAAAATAGGAAATTGTCGTATGTGTGTAGCAGGTCCAGAAGAGGCGAGAGAACTTTTAAAACACCATGAAAGGATTCGAGTGGCAACTAAATATCCAAATATCGCAAAAGATTACTTTTATAATAAAAAACATCAAACAGTAGAAATCATTAAATTAAATGGTTCTATTGAATTAGCTCCTATTGTAGGTCTTTCCGAAGTGATTGTGGATATTGTGGAAACAGGTTCTACTTTACGGGAAAATGGATTGACCATCTTAGAAGAAATTTGTCCTTTATCTGCTCGCATGGTGGTGAATCAAGTCAGTATGAAAATGGAAAATGAACGGATACAGAATATTATCACAAAATTAAAAGAAGTGATTTAAGTTAGAAATCTGTTTTTTTTGAAGTTTTACATAAATTATTTTTAAATCATAAAAGAGAGAAAATTAAATTTATAGACTGAAAAAAAGAAAGGAGATAAGAAAAGATGAGAAAATTAAAATTAAATAAAGAAAGTAAGAAAGATCTTTTAGATACGCTTTTAAAAAGAAGTCCTAATCATTATCGAAGTTATGAAGGACAAGTGGCAGAGATTTTAAATGAAGTGAGAGAAAAAAAAGATATGGCTCTTTTTGAATTCACAAAGCGTTTTGATGGTGCTTCGATTTCTGCTGCTACTATACAAGTAACACAAGAAGAAATCGAGGAAGCTTATACTTTGGTAGAACCATCTCTTATTGAGGTGATAAAAAAAGCTCTCGTCAATATTAAAGCTTATCATGAAAAGCAAAAACAATATAGTTGGTTTGATAGTACAACGCAAGGGACAATTTTAGGACAAAAAGTGACAGCCCTTTCTAAAGTTGGTGTCTATGTACCTGGAGGAAAAGCAGCATATCCTTCTTCTGTGCTGATGAATGTTATTCCGGCAAAGGTAGCAGGGGTAGAACAGATTTTTATGACAACTCCTCCTAATAGAGATGGAAGGGTGAATCCAGCTACTTTGGTAGCAGCAAAAGAGGCGGGAGTAGATTGTATTTATAAAGTAGGAGGGGCGCAGGCGATTGCGGCATTAGCTTTTGGAACGGAAAGTATTCCGAAAGTGGATAAAATTGTAGGTCCGGGAAATATTTATGTAGCTCTTGCAAAAAAAGCGGTATATGGTTATGTGAGCATTGATTCGATAGCTGGACCTAGTGAGATCTTAGTATTAGCAGACGAAACAGCAAATCCTCGTTATATAGCTGCTGATTTATTATCACAGGCAGAACATGATGAATTGGCTTCTGCTATTTTGGTCACTACCAGCGAGAAATTAGCAGATGAAGTTTCTAAAGAAATAGATGGATTTTTGGAAATTTTATCCAGAAGAGAGATTTTAGAAAAATCTTTAGAGAATTATGGCTATCTTTTAATTGCGGATACGATAGAAGATGCGATTGATATCACAAATGAAATCGCTTCAGAGCATTTGGAGATTGTGACAAAAGATCCATTTCTTACCATGACTAAAATAAAAAATGCAGGTGCTATTTTCTTAGGGGAATATAGTTCTGAACCGCTGGGAGATTATTTTGCAGGACCAAATCATGTACTTCCAACAAATGGAACAGCGAAATTTTTCTCTCCTCTTAGTGTAGATGACTTTATCAAAAAGTCTAGTATTATCTCTTATTCTAAAGAGGCATTAGCTCCTATAGAAAAGGATATCATTCAATTTGCCAAAGCAGAGCACTTGACAGCACATGCAAATTCGATTAAAGTTAGATTTGAATGATAATTCAAGAAAAGTATTTTTAGATGAGAAGATAGAAAAAGGGAAACGGTGAGGTGAAAAAATGGGAAATCGCAGAGCAGATGTGACAAGAACAACGAGTGAAACAAATATCGAATGTTCTTTAGAATTAGAAGGAAGCGGGAAAACAGAAATCAATACAGGAATAGGTTTTTTTGATCATATGTTGAATAGCTTTGCAAAACATGGGCTTTTTGATTTAAAATGTAAAGTATCTGGAGATTTATTTGTAGATTGTCATCACAGCATTGAAGATACTGGAATTGTATTGGGACAGGCGATTAAAAAGGCAGTAGGAAGCAAAAAGGGGATCAAGCGATATGGTTCTGTGACTATTCCTATGGATGATGCATTGATTTTATGTGCGCTGGATTTGTCTGGTCGTCCCTATTTGGTATTCGATGCACAATTTACAACAAACCGAGTAGGATATTTTGATACAGAAATGGTAAAAGAATTTTTTTATGCCATTTGTTATAGTTGTGGAATGAATTTACATATCAAACAGTTAGCAGGGAATAATAATCATCATATAATAGAGGGAATTTTTAAAGCATTTGCGAAAGCACTTGACGAAGCAACACAATATGATAAAAGAATTGAAGATGTATTATCTACAAAGGGATCTTTATAAGATAAATAGATTAAAAGGAGGAATTTTATGCAGCTTTATCCAGCGATTGATATAAAAAATAAACAATGTGTGAGATTAAGACAGGGAATGTTTCATGATGTAGAGGTATATTCTAATACTCCCGTGAAGGTCGCTTCTCTGTGGGAACAACAAGGGGCTTCTGCTATTCATCTTGTGGATTTAGATGGTGTTTTAGTAGGACATTCTGTAAATTTAGATGTGATAAAACAAATCGTACAGTCTGTTTCTTTGCCAGCGCAAGTGGGTGGCGGTATTCGCACGATGAAGGATATTGAAAATTTACTCAATATAGGAGTATCTCGAGTGATTATCGGCACAAAGGCAGTACAAGATTCTAATTTTGTGAAAGAAGCGGTGAAAAATTTTGGATCTGAGAAAATTGTAGTGGGTGTGGATGCTAAAAATGGAATGGTAGCAATAGAAGGATGGGAAAAAGTGAGCAATCTTCATGCAGTCAATTTTTGTTTGAAAATGAAAGATATGGGAATAAAAACTATTGCTTATACTGATATTTCCAAAGATGGTATGTTACAAGGACCGAATATAGAGCATACTAAAGAATTAGTAGATGTTACAGGAATTGATATTATTGCCTCTGGTGGGGTATCTTGTATGAAAGATTTAGAAAATTTATATGAAATTAACGTACAGGGAGCGATTATAGGAAAGGCACTGTATGAAAATTGTGTGGATTTAAAAGTGGCAATACAGCGTTATGAAAAGGGAGTTTAAAAAGATGGAGATAAAAACATTAGGAAGAAGTTATACCCTAGAAAAAAATGGTATGATGGGAGTGGGAAAAGAATATTCTCCCTCTATAGTTTCCTATGATAATAATACAGGTGCAGATTTTATTTGTTTATTTGAGTTTACGAATATAGACGGAGAAGAACATGAAAGAAACTTAAATATTATGAAATCCTATATCAAAGAGGCAGAAATACCTGTTTATGTAGGTGGATATGTAAAACGATTTGAAGATGTGAAGAAATATCTTTATACTGGAGCGAAAAAGGTTATTTTCGCTTTAAATGAGAAAACAAAAGAAGATGCGATAAAAGAGGCAGCAGAGCGTTTTGGAAAAGAGAAATTAATTTTTTATTATGAACCAGAAACATTTCAAGAAAAGGATAGAGAAATAGTACTTTCCTATAGCAGTGCTGTTTATTTAAAAGAGAGTACTTTGCAGAAGATAGAACAGACTACACAATTATTTTCTCTTCCTATTTTAGCGGATTTAGATTTTGGTGATTATGATTTTGATGAAGGACAATTAGAAGAGAAAAAAAAGATGGCTGCTGCTATTTTAAAACAAGAACAGGTATTCGCTGTTACAGGCAGATTTTTATGGGTTTTAGATAGTTCTATTCCAAAATGGAAGTTAGAATTGATAGAACAGGGATTATCCTTTGATGTAATGAAACCGAAATTTTCATGGAAGGATTTAAAATTAAATTCTGATGGAATGATACCAGTGATTGTACAGGATTATAAGACAAATGAAGTACTGATGCTCGCTTATATGAATGAAGAGGCATATATAGAAACCTTGCAGTCACAGCAAATGACTTATTTCAGTCGCAGCAGAAATGAACTATGGAAAAAAGGGAAAACATCTGGACATTATCAATATCTCAAAGAGTTAAAACTAGATTGCGATAAAGATACTATTCTAGCTAAGGTTTCTCAAATAGGGTCTGCCTGTCATACAGGAAATTATAGTTGTTTTTTTGAAGAAATCGCGAAAAAAGAATATAAAAAGAAAGATATCACAAAGGTATTAGAAGATGTATATCAAGTGATTTTGGATAGAAAAGAGAATCCAAAAGAGGGGTCTTATACAAATTATTTATTTACAAAAGGGATCGATAAAATTTTAAAAAAGGTAGGGGAAGAAGCGGCGGAAATTATAATCGCAGCAAAAAATCCAGAGCCAGAAGAGATAAAATATGAAATAGCGGATTTCTTATATCATGTTATGGTTTTAATGGCACAAAAAGAAGTTAGCTGGAAAGATATCGCAGAGGAGTTAGCGAATCGAGAGTAGTTATTTTGTGATTATAGTGGGAAGGGGTGCGAATAGTTGGAAGTATACTTTACATAAAGTTAAAAGGGGACGCTGCGGCAAGGAAGTATTCCAGCGAAGCCGCGCTTTCGCTCCGTTCCAGACGTAGCGGACACTAAATTCGCAAATCCCGCTTCTTGCGGGTTTGCTT
>CAJUHN010000282.1 GCA_910585935.1 uncultured Lachnospiraceae bacterium
AATATGTGCTCGACCATTATATATATGGTATTTGGGTAGATGAAGCTACTAAAACAATAATGGCGACAGATGTAAATAACGATCAGCCCATACTAAAGTTTTGTTTTGGTAGCGTATGAGAGAATTAACTTGATTAAAAGGAGCAGAATGATGAGGTTTGTTCATCTTGGCGGATTTGCTTACCTATCATCTGCTCCTTAACCCCTAAAAAGAAAGGAGGTTATTTAGATACAAACATAAGAATAAAAAATTAATGTAGCAAACTGTTGCTATTCTGTTGAAATGATAGATACAGAAGAAAAACGAAAAGTACAATTTAAAAAACTACAAAATGAAAAAGAAAGTAATGGGCATTATTGCCGTTGTTGCTATTGCTGCTGTTGCGGGATATAATATATATACTTCACAGAATAATAATGTAAAGTTGTCGGACTTGGCTTTAAGTAATATTGAAGCTTTGGCTAATAGCGGAGAAGGTGGCGTAACTATAAAGTGTTGCGCTGCTCTTTGGGGCAGTTGTAAGGATGATGTAAAGGCTCCTTACGTGGAATGTACTTGGAATAAGTAGTTAAAATGAAGGGAATTAGTTGATATGAAGTTGCTTTGTTTATATAGGCTAATTCCCTTATAATCGGGATTTAAGTAAAGAATGAAATAAATAAACTTGTATGAAAAATCTATTTATAATCATATTGCTGTTAAGTTTTTTTTCTTGTAAGAACACAAAAGAAATAACTTTTTTAGAGCTTTTTGAAAAAAAAGAAGATATAACTTTATTACCCTTTAATAATGTAATAATAGATTCATTAATGTCACCGGATATTTTTATTTCAGCAGGTGATTATTTGATTTTTTCTGAGCCTAAGTTACCTTATTTGTTATCTTCTTATAATTTTAAGACCCATGCCTTTAAACGATTTTTACGAAAAGGTCAAGGAGTAAATGAAGCTATTAATATACAGACTTTAGGACAATTGAATAATGATAATAGTTTTTATGCACATGATGTGATGTCCCAATCTATCTTTTTGTTTTCTATTAATGATTTGTCGGAAACAATAGAAAAAGACTCTTTACCATCATCTTATAATGTTAGTTCTTTGGCTTATGATGATAATCTTGCTTTTTATATGATAGTTGGGGATTCTGCTCGTTTTGTCGTCAAACATGATGACAATTTTGTTTCTTTAGGAGAAATGCCGAAAGTTGATGATATTTTACCGCAAGTTTTATCACAATCTTTGCAGGGACCCTCTTTGGTTTCATTTGAAAATAAAAAATTAGCGTGGTTTTCTGTATATGGTGATATAATGGAAATTTATAACTACTCAAATCCAAATAACATCTATTTAGTGAAATCTTCTGTTGTTAATTTACCTGTTTATAGTAAGTCGTCTGAACGAAATTCTGGTGTTTTAGCCTTAAATACAAAGCTTAGTGTTTCTTCGGTTACATCAGATGGGAAGTATATTTATGCTCTTTATAATGAGAATAAAATAGAAGATGCGGTTAAAAAAGGAGATGATATATTTTTCTGTAAGAAAATACTGGTTTTTGATTGGGAAGGTAATCCTGTGAAAATTTTGAATGTAGATAGACAGCTTAGATCTATAACTTACAGAAAAGAAGATGGGAAACTTTATTGTTTGGGATTAGCGGAGAATTTAGATCCTGCTGTTTATTTTTTCTCTATCAATAATCTTGATTTATAAAATATGCTGAAAGTTATATTATATATAAACATATTTGCTGCATTAATGAGCTTTCATTCATGCCAAAAGAAAGTAAATGTTGAAATAGCTAATGTGGTTAAAGAATGGACGAATAGCGAAATAAAATTTGATAGTGGCTATGTTTTTACACGATTAGGTAAAGATTCTATTTATAATTCAATACCTAAGAGTGGATACAAGATTTTAGTTTATACTGATTCTATAGGGTGTGTGGGGTGTAATTTGAGATTACCGCAATGGAAGGAATGGATGAAACAAATAGATTCTATATCTGATAACAAAGTCTCTTTCTTATTTTTTGTGCATCCTAAAGATGAAACGGATTTATTATTGTTGTTGCAAAGACAAAATTTTAATGTTCCGGTTTGTATTGATAAGAATAACTCTCTAAATAAATTGAATCACTTTCCTGCCAATGCAATGTTACACACATTTTTGTTAGATGAACATAATAAGGTTTTGGCTATAGGTAATCCAATGCATAATCCTAAAATAAAAGAATTATATATGAATATAATTTTTGATAAGCAAAAGATTTCTGAGGCAGAAGATAAGAAGCAAACAAAAGTTATGATAGATAAATGGTGTATAGATTTGGGAGCGTTTGATTGGAAAAAACAAAAATCTTGTGAATTTATTCTAACTAATATTGGAAAGGAATTATTAGTAGTGGATAATGTAGTAACTTCTTGTGGCTGCACAACTGTAGAATATTCAAAAGTGCCAGTGCAACCGGAGAAGAATTTAATTCTGAAAGTGAACTATATAGCGGATCATCCTGAATATTTTAATAAGACTATAACTGTGTATTGTAATGCAGAAGATTCTCCATTTCATTTGAAAATTAGTGGAAACGCGAAATGAGTAATTAACAAGAAGTTTGATGAAGCATTTGGGATATATCCAACTTATAGTTTTGGTACTGCTTGTTTGGCTAGGATGGCAAATGATAGGCAGGATAGCATTTCATTCGAAACATTTTGTGAATACTTGTTACCCTACCGAATTGATGATGAACCGTTAGCTTAAAAATTGATATAGATATGCTAGATACAAAGAATAAAATGCCACTATTAGGGGGAATATTGATACTTCTTCTATTATCTTGCCGCTCAAGTAACCAGGAGACTATTCGGGTGGAGAATATCATCTGCCAACCTATTATTTGTGGGGATAATTATATAATAGGGGGTCCTAGAGAGATGGCATTATCAGATTCAATTTTAGCGGTTATGGATGCTAAGTCTGATTCCATGTTGCTTTTTTTTAATGTAAAATCCGGAAAATATTTAGGAAAGGCTGGTATACGTGGGCAAGGACCTTCTGAATTTACTGTACTTTCTTCTTTAGAATCGCACGGTGGAGGTTCTTTTTCATTTTACGATATTAATAAAAAAACGTTTTATTATACTAATTCAGTAATGGGTGATGGTGTGCAATTTATCCCCGCTTTTCGTGTTGATAGTGGATTGCCACTTGAGGTTCATCCTATGGCTAACGGAAAGTTTATAGCTCCTGGTATTTATGAAGAATATAGGTATTGTGTGCTGGATTCAAGTGGGCAGGTACATAATACATTTGGAGAATGGCCTTACAGGGATGAGGATGAAAAGAAAGTGTCTGGCATTGTTCGTTCACAGGCTTATATGTTTGGTATAGCGCCTTCTCCTTCTAAAACGAAATTTATCGCTTCTCTTTTGTCTGCGGATATACTGTCTTTCTACCAATTAGAAAACGATTCGGTGCATTTGCTAAAAGAGACTATTCTCACTTATCCAGACTATGAGTATAGAAATAGTCCGACAGTTTATTCAGGGGCTTCTAAGGATTCACCAATAAATTATTTATGTGCTACTTGTTCGGAAAACTATGTATATGTACTATATTCTGGAAAAAACTTTCGTCAAGATGCTTTGGCTTCATTTTCGGGAAATGTGATATATGTGTATACATGGAATGGTAATAAAATAGCAATGCTCAAGAGTGATAAAATGTTAGGGAAAATATGTTTGGCAGAAGACGGAAAAACAATGTATGCTATTGCTTACGATTTAGATCCGGTTCTTGTGCAATTTCCATTGCCACAGTGGGAATAGCTAAATTAATGTCGAAGAGGGCAATGAAATTTATAAATATTAATCCAAAGGTTATATTATGAGGGAAATTTTATACATTTTGCTTCTAACTGTTTGTTGGAGTTGTGCACAAAATTCAAAGACTGAAGTATATCAAAATAAACGTGCAAATATTTTGGATGTTCAAGATAGAGTGAAAGAAATTGCAATTAATGATGTTTTAATAGGTCCAATAAGCCCATTATGTATAGTCGGTGAGTATTTAATAATAGGTGATGTTAAATCACAAGATAATTTGATTCATATATTTAATAAGAATGATTTTAGCTATTTGACAAGTGTACTGAGTAGAGGTGAAGGTCCTGATGAAATAACTAATATGGGATATATTGGAACAGATGGAATGAGTCACATATTTTGTATATCGGATCATGGTAAACAAAAGATATTTGCTTATGATATAGATTGTATTCTTTCAGATTCATTGTATAAGCCAACCGTAAAAGCGAAAATGGCAGAAAGATCATTTCCTAATAAATATAAATCTATAAATGATTCTTTATATCTTGCTTTAATAATAAAACCAACAGGAAATTCAGGTTATAATGAAAATATAACTAAATGGAATATGAAAACCGGAGAAATGGATAATATGCTTTATGAACATCCTGATATAAAGAAGAAACGTGTTGATTTTGATTTATCAATAAAGGGTGGATGCTATGTAGAATGCTATTTGTATCATGATTTAATGACGATTTGTGATCTCAACGGAAATTTAAGATACAATATATACGGTCCGGAATGGGATAAATCAACAAATAGAGTTAGTTTTTATGGTGGAGTAGCCTATTGTAAAGATAAAATAGTTGCGCTTTATTCAGGTAAGGAGACTTTTTATAATAGTGGCTCTGGTGGAATGAAAGTAGATCGTCCGACTAAATTTTTAGTTTTTGATATGAATGGTAATTACATTCAGACTATAGAAACTAAATGTCAAATATTAAATTTTTGTTATGATGAAAAGAATAACCGAATCATAATGAGTTTAGATGATGATATGCAATTTGCTTATTTGGATTTAAGTGGTCTTATTTAGTAGCGTTTTGATTATTATCTTTAAATCGTAAATAAAATATGAACCTGATTGGTATAAGTTCCTTGGTGAATTTCCTGAAACTTCGGTGTTGTTGAAAAAATAATTTTAATGGTTTCTTTAAAAATATGAAATCACTGCTGGGCACTTAGTCCCAGCTGATTTTCAATTGTTTATAATTTAGTTCTTTGACATTTTTGTAATCACAATAGGTAAGTATCTCTCTTACAGGTGTTTTATCCAGTAGAGAAA
>CAJUHN010000283.1 GCA_910585935.1 uncultured Lachnospiraceae bacterium
ACGTCTGGAACGGAGCGAAAGCGCGGCTTCGCTGGAATACTTCTTTGCCGTAGCGCCCCCTTTTGCCTTCCACAATTACCTATTTTCAAACTATCTCTCATAATAACGCTGCGCCTCTTGTAATAATTCTTCTCTATGTAAAAGTTCGTTTCTTCTCTTTTCTTGTTCTTTTGAACCCACAGCAGTTAATTGTTCTACTATCTTTTTACATACCTGTTCCTCTTTTTTCAGATATTCTCTTAATACATGATTTCTCTCTTTTAATAATAACTTTCCATATGCAAATTCTATCTCCTTTGTATAATTCATCTTTCCAAATGCCGCTTTTATAACAGTATAATATTTTCCATCCTCTTTTAACATAGTTTCTTTTCTGATTTCATATCCTGAATTTTGCAAAAAATGGCGAAAATCTTGAATTTCAGATTGTGGAGATAGAATAAATTCCTTTGCCTCACAAAGAACCTCTTTTCCTTCTTCTAAAATTTTCTGTATCAGTGCTCCACCCATTCCAGAAATAATGATCGTTTCTGCCTCTCCTTTTTGAAAAGCAGATAATCCATCTGATAATCTCACCTCAATCATATCTGATAATCCTTGTTTTTGTATATGAGTTTTTGCACGTTCCAAAGGTCCTTTTTTGATATCCATTGCTAATGCTTTTGTAATTTTTCCCTCTTTTGCCAGAAAAATTGGCACATATGCATGGTCTGTGCCAATATCTGCGATACTATTTCCTTCTGTCACGAAAGAGGCTACTGTCCGTAATCTCTTTGAAATCTGCATCATTCACCTCTTAATAATTAAAATCTCACAGCAATCGCCAAGATATAGCAAATATACTCAGCCCATCGCCTATGAGAATAACGAAACGTTCATTTCCCTATTATTCTAAATAATCCTTTAATTTTCTGCTTCTGCTGGGATGTCTGAGTTTCCTCAGTGCTTTTGCTTCTATTTGCCGTATTCTCTCTCTTGTAACATTAAATTCCTTTCCTACCTCTTCTAATGTCCTAGCTCTGCCATCATCTAATCCAAACCGAAGGCGTAATACCTTTTGTTCTCTTTCCGTCAGTGTAGAAAGCACATCTACTAATTGTTCTTTTAATAAAACAAATGTCGCTTCATCTGCTGGAACAGGCATATTGTCATCTTGAATAAAATCTCCTAAATGGCTGTCATCTTCTTCTCCAATCGGCGTTTCTAAAGACACTGGTTCTTGACTGATCTTTAAAACCTCCCTCACTCGTTCTACTGGCATATCCATTTGTTCTGCAATTTCTTCTGGATTAGGTTCTCTTCCTAAATCCTGTACTAATTGTCTGGATACTCGAATTAATTTATTGATAGTTTCTACCATATGCACAGGAATCCGAATGGTTCTTGCCTGATCTGCAATAGAGCGAGTGATCGCCTGCCGTATCCACCATGTAGCATATGTGCTAAATTTATATCCCTTTCGATAATCAAATTTCTCCACTGCCTTAATCAGTCCCAAATTTCCTTCTTGAATCAAATCTAAAAACTGCATTCCTCGTCCTACATAACGCTTTGCAATACTCACAACTAATCTTAAATTTGCTTCGGCAAGACGTTTTTTCGCCTCTTCATCCCCTAATTCTATTTTCTTAGCTAACTCTATCTCCTCATCACTGGAAAGAAGGGGGACTTTTCCGATTTCCTTCAAATACATACGGACAGGATCTTCAATGCTCACTCCTTCTGGAACGCTCAAATCAATATTATTTAAATCAATCTCTTCTTCATCTAACAGCATTTCCTCATCATCATCTAGAATTAAATCATCATCATTCTCGGTGATTTTCAAGATATCCACTCTATTTTCTTCTAATATTTCGAGTATTTTATCCATTTTTTCTGCGTCCAGTTCCATATCCTCAAAAAAATCCAGAATTTCTTGATATTCTAGTATATTTTTTTTCCCTTTTGCGAATATAAGCAATTCTTTTAATTTTTCGTTAAATTTCTCTACATTTTCGTCCATTTTTCGCCCATCCTTCCATAGCTTGTTTATATTTTATCCTTAATCCAGAGAAATATGCAAATCCTGTAGACTCCGTTTTATCTGTGTAATTTCCATCAATTCATTTAAGTCAGTCACTTGTCTGCCTGCATATTCACACCAATTAGTTTTTATCCTTTTAATCGTTTCATTTAAAGCCTTTTCTTTCTCTTTTTGAGTCATCTCTTCTCTCAGGGAAGTATTAAATAAATTTGCCGCTTCCCTCTGCTTTTCTTCTGTATCAAAACGGCTGATAATACGAGCTGGTGTTACCGTTTTCTCTTTTTCGTACTGTTCAAACAACATTTCTGCTACGGTATGATAAAATTCTTCTGTAAAATCTTTCGGACTAATTATCTTCTTTAATTTGTCAAATAATTGAATATCTTCTGCCAGCCAAGTCAGCAAAAGACGCTGTGATTTTTTTATTCCATCCTCCTTTTCTCTCTTTCCTGTTTCCTTCCTTTCCTTTATTCGATTTATTTCTGCCCTTCTTGGCATTTCCATCTGATATCCATATTTATTTACTAAACTTCTAAGACTTTCATAACTTATCTGATATTCTCTGCAAATCGCCTCTATATAATTATTTCTCTCTAATTCTTCTGTAAATTCTAATAACATCTTAGCTATTTCATTAAAAAATTCTGTTTTCTGTTCGGGGTCTTCCATATGATAAGACATCTGTTTCACAGAAACTTCATACAAAAAACTATTCTGTGCACTGTCCATACGCTTTTGAAACTCTTCTTCTCCTAAATTTTTTATAAATTCATCTGGATCTTTATATGGTTTTAAATTCACCACCTTAGCAGATAATCCAGCTTCTTTTAAAATAGGAATGGCACGAAGCGCTGCCTTTTGTCCCGCTCCATCACTGTCATACGTGAGCAACACTTCTTTTGTATAACGCTTTATTAAAGAAGCTTGTCCCGAAGTAAATGCTGTGCCTAAAGAAGCCACCGCATTAGAAAATCCTGCTTGATGGAGTGCAATAACATCCATATATCCCTCACAAATAATAAAATTGGGGCGTTTTGATACTCTCGCATAATTCATTCCATAGAGATTCCTACTTTTGTCAAATAATTTCGTTTCAGGAGAATTCAAATACTTTGGTTCTCCTTCTCCCATCACTCTGCCACCAAATCCTATCACATGACTATGAATATCCATAATCGGAAACATAACTCTATTCCAAAACTTATCATATGTTCCCTTCTCTTCTATCGTCACTAATCCACTCTCTTTTAATAAAGCATCCGCATACCCTTTTCTTTTTAAATATTGATATAAATCATCACTTGTTTTATTAGAATATCCCAATCCAAAACGTTTGATAGTATCTTCCATCAGCCCCCTTTTCATGAGATAATTCCATGCCGTCTTACCTCTTTCACTGCGAAGCTGATGATAAAAATAAAGCCCTGCTTCTTTATGTATCTCTAATAATTTTGTTTTTAAATCAGCCTGTTCTCTCGCTTCTTTAGAATATCCTTCTTCTGGAAGAGGAATATTCGCACGTTCTGCTAATGTCTTTAATGCTTCTGGAAAAGTAAAATTCTCATATTCCATGAGAAAAGTAAAGACATTTCCTCCTGCTCCACATCCAAAACAATAATACATCTCTTTTTGAGGTGTTACAGAAAAAGAAGGAGATCTTTCATTGTGGAAAGGGCATAAGCCAAAATAAGTACTTCCCTTTTTTTGGAGCTTTACATATCCTGATATCACATCTACAATATCATTTTTGGTTCGTATTTCTTCTATCAATTCATCAGAATAAAACATGGCTTTTCCCCTTTCTCCCTTTCATTTCTAATAATCCCCACTTACATAAACAGACATCACCTATATTATTTCAAACTATCTTCCAAGAATTAGGCAAAAAAATCTCCTTAAACTTCATAACAGAATATCTATCTGTCATTCCTGCAATATAATCACATACTACTCTTTCTTTAGATTCTTTTCTTTCTTCCATGAGTTTTTTATATTCTTCTGAAATTTCATTTACATGTTCAAAATAATAATAATATAACTCTTTTAACATTCTTTTTACTTTTTCTTCTTCTCCTTTCGCCTTTGGGTTCAAATAGACATTCTGAAACATAAACGCTCTTAAATCCATCATCGCTTCTTGTACTTCTTTTGACATACCTATCTCTGGTCTATCTTCACTCTGTTTTATCACATCATGTATTAATGTATCTAATCTATCTTGCACACTATTTCCTAATATCTTTTTACATTCCACTGGAATATCTGTTTCTGTTAAAATTCCTCCTCGTATCGCATCATCGATATCATGGTTAATATAAGCTATTTTATCCGATAATCGCACAATCTGTCCTTCTAATGTCTTTGGAGAACCAGACATCTGATGATTGCGTATTCCATCTCTCACTTCTCTTGTAAGATTTAATCCCCTTCCTTCTTTCTCTAAAATTTCTACTATTCTGACACTTTGTTCACTATGACAAAAAGATATCTCTTGACACACTTTTCTTAAAACTTCCTCGCCGATATGTCCAAAGGGTGTATGCCCTAAGTCATGTCCTAGTGCAATAGCCTCTGTCAAGTCTTCATTTAATCGAAGAGACTTTGCTATAGTTCTGGCAATCTGTGACACTTCTAAAGTGTGTGTTAATCTAGTTCTATAATGATCTCCTTCCGGTGCTAAAAATACCTGTGTTTTATGCTTCAGGCGGCGGAATGCCTTACTGTGTAAAATGCGATCTCGATCTCTTTGGTAAACAGTTCTCATATCACAAGGAGAATCTTCTCGATCTCTTCCTTCAGAATCAACACTTTTCGCTGCAAAACGGCTAAGCCATTTCATTTCAAATGCCTCTTGTTGTTGTCGGATATTCATAAAGTTCCACCTTTCTTTGCATAATATACAGTTTAATATTTCATATTTTACCATAAAGATTTAGGAATTACAAGTGTTGTAAAAAGTGTGTTGGTCATGTTCGCGATAGGTTCACGCTTTAAGGTTGAGAACCCCCTGCCAGACGCGCTTCCGCTCCGTTCCAGACGTAACGGACACTAAATTCGCAGCCCCGCT
>CAJUHN010000284.1 GCA_910585935.1 uncultured Lachnospiraceae bacterium
GTATTTATGAGGAATTAGAAGAAAATAACGATTTCCCTAAGAATTATGACCAGGATGAGAGAGAAACTGTAGTTGATGTAGATTATTTATATGACGATGAAATCTGGTTATACTTTGATGAACATGGAGTAGGCGTAGAAGATAAATGGATACAATCTGATTCAGGCTTATGGTATTACTTTGATTATTTAGTAATGGCACGTAGTGATTATAGCTATAAGATTGGTGAGAATTATTATGGTTTAGATGAAAACGGAGCAATGATGGTAGGCTGGGTAAGAGATAATGAGGATAGCAGAAATGACAGACCTACAGGAAGCGATGATACAAGAGCATGGTATTATTATCAGAGTAATGGAAAACAAGTTACTGGGGAAAATAGTAGCAAAAAGAATGGAAATTGGAAAAAGATAGACGGAACATGGTATTATTTTGTTAGTGAAGATTATGCTGAAGAACTATCGAACTCAGATCCAAAAAAGGATGTAAAAAAGAATGCTATTCTTACAGGTATTTATGTAAATATAGATAAAAATGACGATCTTTTCTATTTTAATGGTGATGGAAAAATGGCAACAGGAATCACTAAAGTAGCAGATGGTACAATAGTTACTGGTACTAAAGATGCTAATGCTGAGAAAAAAATTAGTGATGGTGTTGATGTATACTTTAATGGAAGTAACGGTAAAGTAGAAAGTGGTATCAAGGGAGATAGTTATTATATCAAAGAAGCAAAAGATCCAAATACATTATCCTTTAAAAAGAAAGGTGAAATTGTATCTGGAGAAACTTTTGTTGGTCAGGTGAAAGGTCAGTTAGCAAAAGAATGTTTGGTTAAAGATGGTGACGATCTTTATTATGTAGATAAATATGGCGAAATAATTAAGAATGAAGCTTTAGAAATCACATTTAAAGAAACTGGTGAAGAGTATAAGATCGTATTTGGTTCTAATGGTAAAGCTATTAGAGGTAAAGAAGCAGGTAAGACAGTAAAAGCTGGAAAAACTTATACTGTAGATAATAAGAAAGAAATAGATATAAAGATAGGCGAGAAAGCAACTGATAAAGTTACAATTAATGTATTTGAATAATTAATAAAAATTCCTAAGAAATTATAATTATTTATAAGAGACTATTCGTTTAATGATATATTTCGTTAAATTAATAGTCTCTTATTTTATTCTTTCTTCTTATTTTGGTGTACAATAATGACTATAATAATATATAAATGGAGGCAGCTATGAAGACTCAAAAAGAAAGAATTTTACCAAAAGGAATTTCTCAGCGTTCAGATGGACGTTATCAAGCGACCTATTCTTTTCAGGGAAATCGGTATTATTTGTATGATATGGACTTAAATTGCTTGATAAAAAAGTTGCATGAAAAATTATATGAGATTGAACATGGGATTTATTGTAAACCACAAAAGATTCGTTTAAACCAATGGTTTGAGATTTGGTTAAAGGAATACAAAGAATTGTCTTTAAAAAAAGGAACGATTGAAAACTATAAGAGAAATTATAATTGCTATCTTAGACCTTATTTAGGAGAAATGTATGTAAAGGATATCCATGTGGAACATTTGCAAAAGATGTATAATGATTTAATTCGGAAAGGGTATGCTATCAGTACTTTAAATGTTTCTAAGGGGATATTATCTGGTATGTTTCAACAATTAGTGAAGAATGATATTCTTGTCAAAAATCCGGTTTCTTTCGTTGAATTTCCAAGGCAAAGGGTACATAAGACTAGGCGAGTTTTAAGTTTAGAGGAACAAAGTATATTTCAAACTTATATAAAGGACAGCCCCTATAGAGAATTATATGAATTAGCTCTTTCTACAGGACTCCGTATTGGAGAATTATGTGCGTTGCGTTGGGAAGACATTAATTTAGAAGAAGAATATTTAACAGTAAATGGAACTCTAAAATATTTTAAAGATACTGATTTTTTTATTGATACTCCAAAATCTACATCCAGCAGGAGAATCATTCCTCTCCTTCCTTCTATATGTCAGATGTTAAAAGAGTTAAAAATCTCCCGATCAAAAACTGAGAATGGGAAAAGAATGGATAAAAAATCTGCTTATCATAATCAGATTCAAAATTTAGTCTTTACTCATCCTCATTTTCCAAATGAACCTATCCGAAAACGTACCCTAGCCTATGATATGGAATATATTGTAAATCACATTAATGCTGATAGAGAGTTATTATATAAAAAAGAGCAGAAGCCTTTTATTCTTTTTGAGCATATCACCCCTCATGTATTGCGCCATACTTTTGCGACACGCGCATTAGAAAAAGGTATTCCTCCTAAAGTAGTTCAGGAAATATTAGGTCATAGCAGTATCACAATAACTCTGGATTTATATACTCATGTCCTGCCTAAAACCAAAAGTGAAGAAATCAAAAAACTTCAAGAATTGTTTTGCCAATAACAAATGATAACATTTTTAAAACCAGTTCACGGAAATAAAAAAGATAACATCTCTTATATAGAAATGTTATCTTTTTTCTCTTTCCTATGTATACTTAATTTATTACTTTGCAGAAATAAATTCATTTACAAAGTATAAATAATATTTATTTATCTTGTTTTTGTCCAAACACCATTTGGATCTACATAATAATTTCCAACCCATGAGTTTGTAATCATAACACCATCTTGATGATTCATAAAATAGTATTTTCCATCTACCATAATCCAGCCTGTCATCATCTGACCATCTCTGTTCATATAATACCATTTCCCGTTGATGCTCACCCAGCCAGTTAACATCTCACCATCTGCATTCATAAAATACCATTTTCCATCTACCATAATCCAGCCTGTAGCCATAGAACCATCATTTAAGAAATAATACCATTTTCCTTTATCTTGTAACCAGCTTCTAGTTTTATAAGTACCATCATTCTGCAAATAATACCATTTATTATTTTGATTTATCCATTGAGAAGTAGTGCCTTCTGCTCTTACTACAACTTTAGTTGTATATGTATTAGTTTTATCTTGATAGTTTATAATTAATTCATTGTTTCCCGGAACTAATCTATAATCAGATAATGTCCAGCCTGTTACTTCACTTTCAACTGTACGATATCTGCTGTTAATATCAAAATTTCCTGTCACAGTAATTTTAGATAAATCCACTTGAGATCCAGCTTTTAGTGTACCACCATAATATTTAGCAGAAATGCCTAATAATTTTCCATCAAAACCTTCTACTTCAATATAATCTTTTTGTCTTTTTCCATTTTCTTCATAATAAACTGTTATTTTGTTATTTCCTTTTTTGATCTTATAATCATTAAAGTAAAAATCGGTTACTTCTTCTTCTGAACCATCTTCATAATGAGCAATTACTTCCACATCCTCTTTTAAAATAGAACCACCTACTATTGTTCCATCTCCCAAATATTCTGCATCAATAGATTCCACATAGGGAGCACGAATATTGATACGAATTTTATCTGTTTTTGTGACACCATCATTTGTATAACTTACTGTAACTCTTTGATTTCCTTTTTCTTCTGTAATTTCTTCAGGATCAATCTCAAATTCGCTGGAATCCAAACGATAACCTTTACTGCTGCCAGAATAATATGCTTTTACACGAATATCATCTTTAACAATCTCTTCTCCATAGGTTAAATCATCTCCTATATATTCTGCTTCAATTTTAGATAATGCTCCTGTTGCTGCCTGTACTCCTCCCGTATTAGTATATAATATACTAAAACATAACATACAGCAAATAAACATACTGAGTAATTTCCTCTTCATTTTTTCTCCTCCATTCTATTGATATTCTTTATTATATCTAAGCTTATACAAAACTTCAAGTATTATTCTAAAAAAACATTATTTCCCATTTATTTCTGTAAATTAAAATACCATTATTCCATGATATCAAAAAATCAAGTAGAAAAATCAACTTTTTCTCTATTCATTATATAAAAAAATATTATATTAACAATATCTATTATATATTATTATACATAATAAAGGACAATGGCTTAAAAGCCATTGCCCCTGCAATTAGAATTTCTCAGAAATTTAATCGATTATTTAAATACATTAATATCAAGACCAAGAATTTTTGTGTTTACAGCATCATCTACAGTATAAGTCTTTCCAGCTTTTACTTTATCACCAGCATCTTTACCTGTAATAGCTTTACCATTAGAACCAAATACGATCTTATACTCTTGACCATCTTCAAATGTGATTTCTAAAGATTCATTCTTAATCATTTCACCATATTTATCTATATAATAAATATTATCTCCATCTTTAACAAAACAATTCTTTGCTAACTGACCTTTAACTTCACCAACAAAAGTTTTTCCGGATACAATTTTACCCTTCTTTTCAAAATGTTGTGTGTTTTCATCTTTTGCCTGGCTGATATAATAGCTATCTCCTTTAATACCGCTTTCTACTTTACCATTACTTGCGAAATAAACATCAATAGCATCACTTACTTTTGTTTTATCTGTAACTTCACTAGCTCCAGTAATTACTGTATCTTTTGCTACTTTAGTAACCCCTGTTGCCATCTTTCCATCACCGTTTAAATAGAAATAATTGTCATCAATGTTTGCATAGGTACTTGTAAGAATACAATTTGGTTTTCCATTGCTATTTTCAGCAACAAAATAATACCATGTTCCATCTATCTTTTTCCATTTTCCTTCTTCGCCACTATCTACTACAACTTGTTTTCCATTGCTCTGATAGTAATACCATGCATTAGTTTTATCTCCACCTGTAGGTCTGTCATTACTGCTATCAGTATTATCTCTTACCCAACCTACCATCATTGCACCATTTTCATCTAAACCATAGTAATTTCCTTCTATATCATAGCTGTAATCGCTACGTGCCATTACTAAGTTCTCAAAGTAATACCATAAGCCTGCATCAGATTTTACCCATTTGTCTTCTGCTGCTACTCCGTGTTGATCGAAGTATAACCAGATTTCATCGTCATATAGATAAAAATCATCAATTACAGTTGCATCATCATCATGATTATTAGGAAAATCATCTTCTAATTCATTATAAATAT